>NZ_LJQT01000256.1:3466-21747 GCF_001400515.1 Pseudomonas meliae
TGGCAGCCCTTTGTTTTTGCGTGTAACGCTTACTTGCGGTCTTGTAGGGCGACGATATCGCGTTGCACGTTGCCGGTGTAGAGCTGGCGAGGGCGACCGATCTTGTAAGGGCTGGAGAGCATTTCTTTCCAGTGCGAAATCCAGCCGACGGTCCGCGCCAGAGCGAAGATTACGGTGAACATGCTGGTCGGAATGCCGATGGCCTTGAGGATGATGCCTGAGTAGAAGTCGACGTTCGGGTACAGCGAGCGCTCGATGAAGTACGGGTCGGTCAGGGCGATCTCTTCGAGGCGCATGGCCAGTTCGAGCTGAGGATCGTTGGTGATACCCAGTTCCTTGAGCACTTCGTCGCAGGTCTGCTTCATCACGGTGGCACGCGGGTCACGGTTCTTGTAGACGCGGTGGCCGAAGCCCATGAGCTTGAACGGGTCGTTCTTGTCCTTGGCCTTGGCGATGAACTTGTCGATGTTCGACACGTCACCGATTTCATCCAGCATGGTCAGTACCGCTTCGTTGGCGCCGCCGTGGGCCGGGCCCCATAGCGCGGCGATGCCGGCAGCGATACAGGCAAACGGGTTGGCGCCCGAAGAGCCTGCCATGCGGACGGTGGATGTCGAGGCGTTCTGCTCGTGATCGGCGTGAAGGATGAAGATCTTGTCCATCGCCTTGGCCAGCACCGGGCTGATCGGTTTGATCTCGCACGGGGTGTTGAACATCATGTGCAGGAAGTTTTCGGCGTAGCTGAGGTCGTTGCGCGGGTACATCATGGGCTGGCCCATGGAGTACTTGTAGACCATCGCTGCCAGGGTCGGCATCTTGGCCACCAGGCGTACAGCGGAAATCTCGCGGTGCTGCGGGTTATTGATGTCCAGCGAGTCGTGGTAGAACGCTGACAGGGCACCGACTACGCCGCACATGACGGCCATCGGGTGGGCGTCGCGACGAAAGCCGTTGAAGAAGGTCTTGAGTTGCTCGTGAACCATCGTGTGGTTCTTGACCACGGCCACGAACTGGGCTTTCTGATCGGCGGTCGGCAGTTCGCCGTTGAGCAGCAGGTAGCAGGTTTCGAGGTAGTCGGACTGCTCGGCCAGTTGTTCGATCGGGTAGCCGCGGTGCAGCAGAATGCCATTGTCACCATCAATGTAGGTGATCTTCGAATCGCAAGAGGCCGTGGACATGAAGCCAGGGTCAAATGTGAAGCGGCCGGTGGCGGTCAGGCCGCGTACGTCGATCACGTCCGGACCCACTGTACCGGTCAGAATTGGCAGCTCGACGGGGGCTGCGCCCTCGATGATCAACTGCGCTTTTTTGTCAGCCATGTGGCCTCCTATTTATGCTTCAAATCATCAGACAGGCCCCCCACGCAGGGCCCGCATCACTATAGTGAGATAAATTCTAAAGTCAATTTGCCTAAAGTCGTGTTCCGCAAGGGCCCGCCGTGGATTTTTTCAGACCGTTTCCTGCCGTTTACGCCTTTTGTCCCGGCAACGCAATGCGCCATTGGCGGTAAGTCTGCGCGTTGTCATTAGTAACCTAACTGTCTATACTCGGCGTCCGACCGCCAAAGGCTTTTTGGCCTGTTTCAAGGGGGTCGTCACTTCCTGGGTGGTGGGTACCTGACCAGTGCACTTCCCAACAACTTGCCCTGATTGTTAGGGGCTCTTCAGTGTGAAAAAAAGCCGTGAATAGCCAACGACCTGTAAATCTAGACCTAAGGACCATCAAGCTCCCAGTCACCGCTTACACGTCCATCCTTCACCGCATCTCCGGTGTCATCCTCTTTGTCGGTATTGCAATCATGCTGTATGCAATGGACAAGTCGCTGGCGTCCGAAGAAGGGTTCGGTGAAGTCAAGGCGTGTCTGACCAGCCCGCTGGCCAAGCTGATCATCTGGGGGCTTCTGTCTGCCCTGCTGTATCACATGGTGGCCGGTATCCGTCACCTCATCATGGACTCCGGGGTAGGCGAGACGCTCGAAGGCGGCAAGCTGGGCTCCAAAATCGTTATCGCGGTTTCCGTGGTACTGATTCTTCTGGCGGGAGTATGGATATGGTAACCAACGTCACCAACCTTTCGCGTTCGGGCCTCTATGACTGGATGGCTCAGCGTGTTTCTGCGGTCGTGCTCGCGGCTTATTTCATATTCCTGATCGGATACATGGTCTTTCATCCGGGTCTGAGTTACGCCCAATGGCATGATCTGTTCGCACACAACGGAATGCGTATCTTCAGTCTGCTGGCCCTCGTTGCCCTTGGCGCTCACGCCTGGGTCGGCATGTGGACCATCGCGACCGACTACCTGACGCCGATGGCGCTGGGCAAGTCTGCCACTGCAGTACGTTTTCTGTTTCAGGCGGTATGCGGCGTTCTGATGTTCTCCTACTTCGTCTGGGGCGTGCAGATTCTTTGGGGTGTCTGATTCATGGCTAACATAAATTCGCTTTCCTTCGACGCCATCATCATTGGTGGTGGCGGTGCCGGTATGCGCGCTGCCCTGCAGCTCGCTCAGGGCGGTCACAAGACTGCCGTGGTCACCAAGGTGTTCCCGACACGCTCGCACACCGTTTCTGCTCAGGGTGGCATCACCTGCGCAATCGCCTCTGCCGATCCGAACGATGACTGGCGCTGGCACATGTACGATACCGTCAAGGGTTCCGACTACATCGGTGACCAGGACGCTATCGAATACATGTGCTCCGTAGGCCCTGAAGCTGTTTTCGAACTCGAGCACATGGGTCTGCCGTTCTCCCGTACCGAACAGGGTCGCATCTACCAGCGTCCGTTTGGCGGTCAGTCCAAGGACTTCGGCAAGGGCGGTCAGGCTGCACGTACCTGTGCTGCTGCCGACCGTACCGGTCACGCACTGCTGCACACCCTGTATCAGGCCAACCTCAAGGCTGGCACCGTATTCCTCAACGAATACTACGGCGTGGATCTGGTCAAGAATCAGGACGGTGCCTTTGTCGGCATCATCGCCATCTGCATTGAAACCGGCGAAACTTCCTACATCCGTGCCAACGCTACCGTGCTGGCAACCGGCGGTGCAGGTCGTATCTACTCTTCGACCACCAACGCCCTGATCAATACCGGTGACGGTATCGGTATGGCACTGCGCGCCGGTGTCCCGGTTCAGGACATCGAAATGTGGCAGTTTCACCCGACCGGCATTGCCGGTGCAGGTGTACTGGTCACCGAAGGCTGCCGCGGTGAAGGCGGTTACCTGATCAACAAGCACGGCGAGCGTTTCATGGAGCGTTATGCTCCGAACGCCAAGGACCTTGCAGGTCGTGACGTAGTTGCGCGCTCCATGGTCAAGGAAATCATTGCCGGTAACGGCTGTGGTCCGGATGGCGACCATGTAATGCTCAAGCTCGATCACCTGGGCGAAGAAGTGTTGCACAGCCGTTTGCCAGGCATTATGGAGTTGTCCAAGACCTTCGCTCACGTCGACCCTGCAACAGCGCCGATTCCGGTAGTTCCTACCTGCCATTACATGATGGGCGGCGTTGCCACCAACATTCATGGTCAGGCGATCACTCAGGACGCCGCCGGTGTCGATCAGATCATTCCGGGTCTGTTCGCGGTAGGTGAAGTGGCTTGCGTATCGGTTCACGGTGCAAACCGTCTGGGCGGCAACTCGTTGCTCGATCTGGTGGTGTTCGGTCGCGCTGCGGGTATCCACCTGGAGAAAGCGCTGAGCGAAGGTATCGACTACGCCCGTGCTTCCGAGTCCGACATCGATGCTGCGCTGGCACGCGTTGCCGGCCTGAACGAGCGCACTACCGGCGAAGACGTCGCCACGCTGCGTAAAGAGCTGCAAAGCTGCATGCAGAACTACTTCGGTGTGTTCCGCACCGGCGAATACATGCAGAAGGGTATTGCTCAGCTGGCTGACCTGCGCGTGCGTATCGCCAACGTCAAGATCAATGACAAGAGCCAGGCATTCAATACCGCCCGTATCGAAGCGCTTGAACTGCAAAATCTGCTGGAAGTTGCCGAAGCCACGGCGATCGCCGCAGAGCATCGTAAAGAGTCCCGCGGCGCTCACGCCCGTGAAGACTTTGAAGATCGCGATGACGAGAACTGGTTGTGCCACACCCTGTTTTTCCCGGGTGACAAGCGCGTGACCAAGCGTGCCGTGAACTTCTCGCCAAAGACTGTTCCGACTTTTGAACCTAAGATTCGGACTTATTAAGGGGTGACCGATATGTTGCAAGTCAGTGTTTATCGTTACAACCCTGAGCAGGACGCCGCGCCGTTCATGCAGGAGTTTCAGGTCGATACCGGTGGCAAGGACCTGATGGTGCTGGACGTGCTCGCCCTGGTCAAAGAACAGGATCAAGGCTTCTCTTACCGTCGTTCGTGCCGCGAAGGCGTGTGCGGTTCCGATGGCATGAACATCAATGGCAAGAACGGTCTGGCCTGCATCACGCCGCTGTCTGCCGTTGTTGCCAAGAACAGGCTGATCGTACGTCCGCTGCCTGGTTTGCCGGTCATTCGTGACCTGGTCGTCGATATGAGCATCTTCTACAAGCAGTACGAGAAGGTGAAGCCGTTCCTGCAGAATGACACGCCGGCTCCGGCCATCGAACGTCTGCAAACTCCGGAAGAGCGCGAAAAGCTCGATGGTCTGTACGAGTGCATTCTGTGCGCTTGCTGCTCGACTTCCTGCCCGTCCTTCTGGTGGAACCCCGACAAGTTCCTGGGTCCTGCTGCGCTGCTGCAAGCCTACCGTTTCCTGGCTGACAGCCGTGACACCCGCACCAATGAACGTCTGGCTTCGCTTGATGACCCGTTCAGCGTGTTCCGCTGCCGCGGCATCATGAACTGCGTCAACGTTTGCCCGAAAGGCCTTAACCCAACCAAGGCTATCGGTCACGTGCGCAACATGTTGTTGCAAAGCGGCGTCTGATTGATCGTTTTATCTGTTACACCGTTGCACTGAAGTGGCTGCGGCGCAGGCTTCAACCGGCGCCGTAGTTTTAACCTGAGCAGTAGCTCGCAAAGCTGCCGCTCTTATTTTGAAGAAATGAGACCAGCAGGGGCATCCGGGCTGGTACCCGGACTATCTGCGTGATCCCTGGTGACTTGATACAGTCGCTGCACACGACTATTTCAGGATTGCTCTGGTGTCTTCGCCGGTGGTGTCCCCTTACCGAGGGTGACCAAGCATGCAAGAAAGCGTGATGCAGCGCATGTGGAACAGTGCCCACCTATCCGGTGGTAACGCTGCCTATGTGGAAGAGCTCTATGAGCTTTACCTGCACGACCCTAACGCTGTGCCAGAAGAATGGCGCACCTACTTTCAGAAGTTGCCAGCAGACGGCAGCTCTGCCACTGATGTATCGCACTCGACTATTCGCGATCATTTCGTGTTGCTGGCCAAAAACCAGCGCCGCGCTCAACCGGTGTCCGCCGGCAGTGTGAGCAGCGAGCACGAGAAGAAGCAGGTTGAAGTGCTGCGACTGATCCAGGCGTATCGGATGCGTGGCCACCAGGCTGCTCAGCTCGATCCGTTGGGCCTTTGGCAGCGCCCTGCGCCTGCGGATCTGTCGATCAATCATTACGGCTTGACCAATGCCGATCTTGATACGACCTTCCGTGCCGGCGACCTGTTCATCGGCAAAGAGGAAGCGAGCCTACGCGAAATTCATGAAGCGTTGCAGCAGACATATTGTCGCACCATCGGCTCCGAGTTCACTCACATCGTGGATTCCGAGCAGCGCAACTGGTTCATGCAGCGTCTTGAGAGTGTTCGCGGCCGTCCAGCGTTCTCGGCTGATATCCAGAGCCACCTGCTCGAGCGTGTCACCGCAGCCGAAGGTCTCGAGAAGTATCTGGGTACCAAATATCCGGGTACCAAGCGCTTCGGTCTGGAAGGTGGCGAAAGCCTGATCCCGATGCTCGACGAGCTGATTCAGCGTTCCGGGTCCTATGGCACCAAGGAAGTCGTGATCGGTATGGCCCACCGCGGCCGCCTCAACGTACTGGTCAACACCTTTGGCAAGAACCCGCGCGAACTGTTCGACGAGTTCGAAGGCAAGAAAAAAGTGGAACTGGGTTCCGGTGACGTCAAATATCACCAGGGTTTCTCTTCCAACGTCATGACCGCAGGCGGTGAGGTTCACCTTGCCATGGCATTCAACCCGTCTCACCTGGAGATCGTTTCTCCGGTGGTCGAGGGGTCGGTGCGTGCGCGTCAGGATCGTCGCAACGATCCTAACGGTGACAAGGTTCTGCCGATTTCCCTCCACGGCGACGCGGCCTTTGCCGGTCAGGGCGTGGTCATGGAAACCTTCCAGATGTCGCAGACCCGCGGCTTCAAGACGGGCGGCACGATCCACATCGTCATCAACAACCAGGTGGGCTTCACCATCAGCAACCCGCTGGACTCGCGTTCGACCGAGTACGCCACCGACGTTGCCAAGATGATCCAGGCGCCGATCCTCCATGTAAATGGTGATGATCCGGAAGCCGTGATGTTCGTGACCCAGCTGGCGATCGATTACCGCATGCAGTTCAAGCGCGATATCGTGATCGATCTGGTCTGCTACCGTCGTCGTGGTCACAACGAAGCTGACGAGCCGAGTGGCACTCAGCCTCTGATGTATCAGCAGATCACCAAGCAGCGCACCACCCGTGAGCTGTATGCCGAGCATCTGATCAAGACCGGCATTCTCGATGAAGCCCGTGTTCAGGCCAAGGTCGATGATTACCGCAGCGCGCTGGACAATGGTCTGCACGTAGTGAAAAGCCTGGTCAAGGAGCCGAACAAGGAATTGTTCGTCGACTGGCGTCCTTATCTGGGCCACGCCTGGACTGCGCGTCACGACACTCGCTTCGACCTCAAGACCCTGCAGGAACTGTCCGCCAAGCTGATGGAACTGCCTGAAGGCTTCGTCGTGCAGCGTCAGGTTCAGAAGATCTACGAAGACCGTCAGAAGATGCAGGCCGGTGGCTTGCCGATCAACTGGGGTTACGCCGAAACCATGGCATACGCCACGCTGGCGTTTGAAGGTCACCCGATCCGTATGACAGGGCAGGACATCGGTCGCGGTACGTTCTCGCACCGCCACGCCGTACTGCACAACCAGAAAGACGCAGGGACCTATATCCCGCTGCAGAATCTGTACTCCGGTCAGCCGCGTTTCGACCTGTACGACTCGTTCCTTTCGGAGGAGGCCGTGCTGGCATTCGAATACGGTTACTCGACCACCCAGCCGGATGCACTGGTTATCTGGGAAGCGCAGTTCGGCGACTTCGCCAACGGTGCCCAGGTGGTTGTCGACCAGTTCATCACCAGCGGTGAACACAAGTGGGGCCGTCTGTGCGGTCTGACCATGCTGTTGCCTCACGGCTACGAAGGGCAGGGGCCAGAGCACTCGTCGGCACGTCTTGAGCGTTACCTGCAATTGTGTGCCGAGCACAACATTCAGGTGTGCGTGCCAACGACTCCGGCGCAGATCTACCATTTGCTGCGTCGTCAGGTCATCCGTCCGCTGCGCAAGCCGCTGATCGTGCTGACTCCCAAGTCATTGCTGCGTCACAAACTGGCTGTTTCGACCCTGGAAGATCTGGCCGAAGGCTCGTTCCAGACCGTCATTCCGGAAATCGATGCCCTCGATCCGGCCAAGGTCACGCGTCTGGTGCTGTGCAGCGGCAAGGTTTACTACGACCTGCTGGAAAAACGCCGTGCCGAAGGGCGTGAAGACATTGCCATCGTTCGTATCGAGCAGCTGTACCCGTTCCCTGAAGACGACCTGATGGAAACCATCGCGCCGTACACCAACCTGCAGCATGTGGTCTGGTGTCAGGAAGAGCCGATGAACCAGGGTGCCTGGTACAGCAGTCAGCACCACCTGCGCCGCAGCATGGGCAACCACAAACGTGAACTCGTTCTTGAGTACGCCGGTCGTGACGCCTCTGCCGCTCCAGCTTGTGGTTACGCTTCGATGCACGCCGAGCAGCAGGAAAAACTGTTGCAAGATGCCTTCACTGTTTAACGCCTTCGAGCATTAGAAACCGAATTAAGGAATTACAGATAATGGCTATCGAGATCAAAGCCCCCTCTTTCCCGGAATCCGTTGCCGATGGCACCATTTCCAAGTGGTACAAAAAAGAGGGTGATGCGGTAAAACGGGACGAGATGCTGGTCGATATCGAGACTGACAAGGTTGTTCTGGAAGTATTGGCCGAAGCTGACGGCGTGATGGGCTCGATCACCAAGGAAGAGGGCGCTATCGTCCTCTCCAACGAAGTGCTTGGCACTTTGAATGATGGTGCCACGGCATCTGCTGCTCCAGCACCTGCTGCTGCCCCTGCCTCTGCTGCGCCTGCCTCGGCACCCGCCGCTGCACCGGCTGCCGCTGGCGAAGAAGACCCGATTGCCGCGCCTGCTGCGCGTCAACTCGCTGAAGAAAACGGTATCAACCTGGCCAGCGTCAAAGGCACTGGTAAAGACGGCCGTATCACCAAGGAAGACGTGGTCGCTGCCGTTGAGGCGAAGAAATCCGCTCCAGCCGCCGCTCCTGCTGCCAAACCTGCTGCCGCTGCCGCTCCGGTTGTCGCTGCTGGCGACCGCACCGAGAAGCGCGTGCCGATGACTCGTGTACGTGCAACCGTTGCCAAGCGTTTGGTCGAAGCCCAGTCGAACATGGCCATGCTGACCACGTTCAACGAAGTCGACATGACCGAAGTCATGGCACTGCGTTCGAAGTACAAGGACCTGTTCGAGAAGTCGCACAACGGCGTGCGTCTGGGCT
Source organism: Pseudomonas meliae (assembly GCF_001400515.1). NCBI lineage: Bacteria > Pseudomonadati > Pseudomonadota > Gammaproteobacteria > Pseudomonadales > Pseudomonadaceae > Pseudomonas > Pseudomonas meliae. The sequence goes on from NZ_LJQT01000256.1 coordinate 12,228, forward strand.
TCATGTCGTTCTTCGTCAAGGCTGCTACCGAGGCGCTGAAACGCTTCCCGGCTGTCAACGCGTCGATCGACGGCTCCGACATCGTCTACCACGGCTACGCTGACGTCGGTGTTGCAGTGTCCAGCGACCGTGGTCTGGTTGTACCGGTTCTGCGTAACGCCGAGCACATGAGCCTGGCTGAAATTGAAGGCGGCATCGCCACCTTCGGCAAGAAGGCCCGTGATGGCAAACTGTCCATCGACGAGATGACCGGTGGCACCTTCACGATCACTAATGGTGGTACTTTCGGTTCGATGATGTCGACGCCGATCGTCAACCCGCCACAGGCTGCAATTCTGGGCATGCACAACATTCTTCAACGCCCGATGGCAGTCAACGGTCAGGTAGTGATTCGTCCGATGATGTATCTGGCACTGTCGTACGATCACCGTTTGATTGACGGCAAGGAAGCGGTAACCTTCCTCGTGACCATCAAGAACCTGCTGGAAGATCCGGCTCGTCTGTTGCTGGATATCTGATGAGGCAGCCCGTGGTTGCAAGCTTCAAGTCAGAAGCGATAAAGCGTGCAGCCGGGGCTGGTGTGTTTCACCTGATTAATAGGTCGCAAGTCGTTTTTGCCTGATCGCGGATCGACTTGCAGCTTGCAGCTAAAAGCTCGCAGCTAAAGAGGAACTCTTTGTTATGTCCCAGAAATTCGACGTGGTAGTGATTGGCGCAGGCCCTGGCGGTTATGTTGCCGCCATCAAGGCTGCGCAACTTGGTCTCAAGACTGCCTGCATCGAGAAGTACCAGGACAAGGAGGGCAAACTGGCCCTCGGTGGTACCTGCCTCAACGTTGGTTGCATTCCTTCCAAGGCGCTGCTCGACAGCTCCTGGAAGTTCTATGAAGCCAAGAACGGCTTCAGCGTGCACGGCATCTCGACATCTGAAGTGAACATCGATGTGCCGGCCATGATCGGTCGCAAGTCGACTATCGTCAAAGGCCTGACCGGCGGCGTTGCCAGCCTGTTCAAAGCCAATGGCGTGACCACTCTGCAAGGCCACGGCAAACTGCTGGCTGGAAAGAAGGTCGAGCTGACGGCTGCCGACGGCACCGTTGAAATCATCGAAGCTGACCATGTGATTCTGGCTTCGGGCTCGCGTCCTATCGACATCCCGCCAGCTCCGGTTGACCAGAAAGTCATCGTCGATTCGACCGGCGCTCTGGAATTCCAACAGGTTCCACAGCGTCTGGGCGTCATCGGCGCTGGCGTGATCGGCCTGGAGCTGGGCTCTGTATGGGCTCGCCTTGGCGCTCAGGTCACTGTTCTGGAAGCACTGGACAAGTTCATTCCGGCGGCCGACGAAGCAGTTTCCAAGGAAGCGCTGAAAACCTTCACCAAGCAAGGTCTGGACATCAAGCTGGGCGCTCGCGTGACCGGTTCCAAGGTCGAAGGCGAAGAAGTGGTGGTCAGCTACACCGACGCCGCTGGCGAGCAGTCGATTACCTTTGATCGTCTGATCGTTGCCGTTGGCCGTCGTCCAGTGACCACTGACCTGCTGGCATCGGACAGCGGCGTTGATCTGGACGAGCGCGGTTTCATCTACGTTGACGACTACTGCACCACCAGCGTTCCTGGCGTATACGCCATCGGTGACGTGGTGCGTGGCCTGATGCTGGCACACAAGGCGTCGGAAGAAGGCATCATGGTTGTCGAGCGCATCAAGGGCCACAAGGCTCAGATGAACTACAACCTGATCCCGTCGGTTATCTACACCCACCCGGAAATCGCCTGGGTCGGCAAGACCGAGCAGACGCTCAAGGCCGAAGGCGTTGAAGTCAATGTCGGTACGTTCCCGTTCGCGGCCAGCGGCCGTGCCATGGCAGCCAACGACACCGGCGGCTTCGTCAAGATCATTGCCGACGCCAAGACTGACCGCGTACTGGGTGTTCACGTTATTGGTCCAAGCGCTGCCGAGCTGGTACAGCAGGGCGCAATCGCGATGGAATTCGGTAGCAGCGCAGAAGACATCGGCATGATGGTCTTCTCGCACCCGACCCTGTCCGAAGCGCTGCATGAAGCTGCACTGGCTGTGAATGGCGGCGCCATCCATATCCAGAATCGCAAGAAACGCTGAGACAACAAGAGAAACCACGGCGCAGTGCCCGTCGTTGGCCTTGCAAGCAGGGCTTACCGCGGAATCTGCGCCGGACTCGACCTCTCAGGCGGCTTCACGAGTGTCCCACGGCACTTGCGGAGTCCACCCGGAGTAGCGGTCACAGGTGGTGCGGCACGCTGACGTGCAGCACCGAATGCGCAGTACCTAAACGAAGACGGTAATAAGCATGAATCTTCACGAGTATCAGGGTAAGCAGCTGTTCGCTGAGTACGGCCTGCCAGTATCCAAGGGTTACGCGGTAGACACCCCGGAAGCAGCAGCAGAAGCCTGCGACAAGATCGGCGGAACCGAGTGGGTCGTCAAAGCCCAGGTTCACGCAGGTGGTCGCGGTAAAGCGGGCGGCGTAAAGCTGGTTCGCAGCAAGGAAGACGCTGCAGCGTTCGCTCAACAGTGGTTGGGCAAGCGCCTGGTGACTTACCAGACTGACGCCAACGGTCAGCCAGTGACCAAGATCCTGGTCGAATCGTGCACCGACATCGCCAAAGAGCTGTATCTGGGCGCTGTGGTCGATCGTTCCAGCCGTCGTATCGTGTTCATGGCTTCCACCGAAGGTGGCGTGGACATCGAGAAGATCGCTCACGACACCCCTGAAAAGATTCTCAAGGCCACGATCGACCCACTGGTCGGCGCTCAGCCGTTCCAGGGCCGCGATCTGGCATTCCAGCTGGGTCTGGAAGGCAAGCAGGTAACTCAGTTCGCCAAGATCTTCACCGGTCTGGCCAAGCTGTTCCAGGACCATGACCTGGCCCTGCTGGAAGTGAACCCGCTGGTGATCAAGGCTGACGGCGATCTGCACTGCCTGGACGCGAAGATCAACATCGACGCCAACGCCATGTACCGTCAGCCCAAGCTGAAGGGCTTCCACGATCCTTCGCAGGACGACCCTCGCGAAGCTCACGCCGCCAAGTTCGAACTGAACTACGTAGCGCTGGAAGGCAACATCGGCTGCATGGTCAACGGTGCTGGCCTGGCCATGGGTACCATGGACATCGTCAACCTGCATGGCGGCAAGCCTGCAAACTTCCTTGACGTTGGCGGTGGTGCCACCAAGGAACGCGTTACCGAAGCGTTCAAGATCATCCTGTCCGACACCAACGTCGCCGCAGTACTGGTCAACATCTTCGGCGGCATCGTTCGTTGCGACATGATTGCCGAAGGCATCATCGGTGCAGTGAAAGAAGTCGGCGTGAAAATCCCGGTTGTTGTTCGCCTTGAAGGTAACAACGCTGAACTGGGCGCTAAAGTACTGGCAGAAAGCGGTTTGAACATCATCGCTGCGACCAGCCTGACCGACGCTGCTCAACAAGTTGTCAAAGCCGCGGAGGGCAAGTAATGAGCGTCCTGATCAATAAAGACACCAAGGTTATCTGCCAGGGTTTCACTGGTTCGCAAGGTACCTTCCACTCCGAGCAAGCCATTGCCTACGGCACCAAAATGGTTGGCGGCGTGACTCCAGGCAAGGGCGGCACCACGCACCTGAACCTGCCAGTGTTCAACACTGTGAAAGAAGCCGTAGACACCACTGGCGCTACTGCCAGCGTCATCTATGTTCCGGCTCCTTTCTGCAAGGATTCCATCCTTGAAGCAGCGTTCGGCGGCATCAAGCTGATCGTCTGCATCACCGAAGGCATCCCGACCATCGACATGCTGGAAGCCAAGGTCAAGTGCGACGAGCTGGGTGTGATCCTGATCGGTCCTAACTGCCCAGGCGTCATCACTCCGGGCGAGTGCAAGATCGGCATCATGCCAGGTCATATTCACTTGCCAGGCAAGGTAGGCATCGTGTCGCGTTCCGGCACCCTGACCTACGAAGCTGTGAAGCAGACCACTGACGCCGGTTTCGGTCAGTCCACCTGTGTAGGTATCGGTGGTGACCCGATCCCTGGTTCGAACTTCATCGACATCCTGAAGCTGTTCCAGGAAGACCCGAAGACCGAAGCGATCGTCATGATCGGCGAGATCGGCGGTTCGGCTGAAGAAGAAGCGGCTGCCTACATCAAGGCACACGTGACCAAGCCTGTTGTTTCCTACATCGCTGGTGTTACTGCTCCTCCGGGCAAGCGCATGGGCCATGCCGGTGCAATCATCTCGGGTGGTAAAGGTACTGCAGACGAGAAATTCGCTGCACTGCAGGACGCTGGTGTAAAAACCGTGCGCTCCCTGGCAGACATCGGCAAGGCCCTGGCCGAGCTGACTGGCTGGCCAACCAAGTAAGCTTCACTGTTTGCTGATCAGGTAAGCTCGCTTGCCTGATTCGAGCAATCGACAAAAGCCACCTTCGGGTGGCTTTTGTTTGGGCGTCTGAAAAGGTTCGCCTTACCCCGTCTGGTTCACCTGGACCTCTCATTGCCGGCATTTCCAACTGTCTGGGGCTTTACATCCGCCAACAAACGGTGCGTCGTCGGCTGGCGCGCCCTGAGACAGTGCATTTTCGGTCGAAGTTGGCTACCCTGTCCGCCGTTTTTGCGTTGCCCTCACGAGGGGCGTTTCGCAAGGTACTGCCACGTCTTACGCCGACGGGCTGCGTCTGCCCCATTCATGGGTGACGTCCCATCCCTTATTTCGATTCCGTGTGGTCCCTCGTAATGAAAGTGTTGAAAGGCCAGGACATCCTGGCACTCGGTTTTATGACATTTGCCCTGTTTGTCGGGGCTGGCAACATTATCTTTCCGCCCATCGTGGGCCTGCAGGCCGGACCACATGTCTGGATGGCGGCGCTGGGCTTTCTGGTCACGGCGGTCGGGCTGCCGGTCGTTACGGTGATTGCTCTGGCCAGAGTAGGGGGGGCAATGGATGCCCTGAGCAGCCCGATCGGCAAGATTGCCGGCGGGGCGCTCGCAGCCGTCTGCTATCTGGCGGTCGGCCCGCTGTTCGCGACCCCGCGTACCGCGACCGTCTCGTTTGAAGTCGGCCTGGCACCTCTGACCGGTGACACTCCAGTCGCGTTGTTCCTCTACAGCCTGGCGTATTTTCTGGTGGTGTTCTGGGTTTCATTGTATCCGGGGCGCTTGCTCGACACGGTCGGGCGCTTTTTGGCACCGCTCAAGATTATCGCCCTGGCAGTATTGGGGATCGCGGCATTCGCATTACCCGCAGGCGGAATAGGCGAGGCTGAGCCCGCCTATGCCGCTGCACCGTTTTCCCAGGGTTTCATCAATGGTTATCTGACTATGGACACCCTCGGGGCGCTGGTCTTTGGGATTGTCATCGTCAATGCCATTCGCTCTCGTGGTGTCGAGTCACCACGTCTGATCACGCGCTACGCGATCATTGCCGGGCTCATTGCCGGTGTCGGGCTGGCGCTGGTGTATGTCAGCCTGTTTCGCCTGGGTTCCGGCAACCATGCGGTCGCGGCAGGCGCAAGCAACGGCGCGGCGGTTCTGCATGCCTACGTGCAGTACACCTTTGGTTCATTGGGCAGCGGTTTTCTCGCCGTGCTGATTTCATTGGCGTGTCTGGTGACTGCGGTAGGCCTGACCTGTGCCTGTGCTGAATACTTTGCCAAGGTGCTGCCGCTGTCCTACCGGACGCTAGTGATCATCCTGGCGGTGTTCTCGCTGCTGGTATCCAATCTGGGGCTGACCAAGCTGATCCAGTTTTCGATTCCGGTACTCACCGCTATCTATCCACCGTGTATCGTGCTGGTGGCGCTGAGCTTCTGCAAAGGCTTTTGGCAGAGCCAGGGACGGGTTGTTGCACCGGTAATGCTGGTATCGCTCATCTTTGGCCTGATCGACGCGCTGAAGGGTGCCGGTTTTACTGACTATCTGCCGGGTGTGCTGACCAGTCTGCCGCTGAGTGATCAAGGCCTGGCATGGCTGGTGCCCTCGGTAATCACGCTGGCGGGCGCTGTAGCCGTTGACAGGCTCATGGGCAAGCGCAGCGAGGCGCTGGCTTGAAGTCGGTACACGATGAATGTCGAACTGACGTTACGTGCCAAGTGAAACGAGTTAAATGAAAAAGCCCGCTTTAAGCGGGCTTTTTTAGTTCTGTAAGCGTTTCAGCCTTACTTGGTGGCTGGCGCTGCTTCTGGCGCTTTGTTGGCGTTCTCATTGGTACGCTGCTGAGCGGCTTCAGCGTTCTTCTGAGCGGCTTCCTGGCTTTCCTTGGCCGCGTCATTCACTTTTTCCTGAGCCTTTTCCATCGACTCCTGGGACTGCTGAGCTGCCTTGTTGGCATCTTGCTGAGTGTTTTCGGACTTTTTGTCACAGGCGGCAAGGCCCAGGGTGGCAGAAAGCATCAAGGCATAGGCTAAAGATTTACGCATGGGGTGTTTCTCCTTATTGAGTGTTCACGAGGCTAAGAGCCTGCCGTCATGAGTTAAGTTCCACCCGTGATGACAATATCGGAGGCCGTTGTTTCGCGGTCGTTACAGGCCGATAGCGCCGTGCCGATTGCGGACAGTTCTGGCGAGCACCCACCAACGCAATGCGTGCGGTATCCGGCGCATGAAACACGCTCCGCGCATCATTGGCTCTTGAAATCCCCGACCCAGCCCCCACCTTGATGACTACCCGCTGTCACACGGGCTTATGCCTGATCGTGACGGCTTATACCATCCAGATCGGAGTTTGATGATTATGAGTGTGGAAACTCAAAAGGAAACCCTGGGCTTCCAGACCGAGGTAAAGCAACTGCTGCACCTCATGATCCATTCGCTGTATTCCAACAAGGAAATTTTCCTTCGCGAATTGATCTCGAACGCGTCTGACGCGGTCGACAAATTGCGTTTTGAAGCGTTGTCCAAGCCGGAGTTGCTGGAAGGCGGCGCCGAGCTGAAAATTCGTGTGAGCTTCGACAAGGACGCGAAGACCGTTACGCTTGAAGACAACGGCATCGGTATGAGCCGTGAAGACGTGATCACCCACCTGGGCACGATCGCCAAGTCCGGCACCGCTGATTTCATGAAAAACCTGTCGGGCGACCAGAAGAAGGACTCGCACCTGATCGGTCAGTTCGGCGTGGGTTTCTATTCGGCATTCATCGTTGCCGATCAGGTCGAAGTGTTCAGCCGTCGTGCCGGCACGCCAGCGAATGAAGGCGTGCACTGGTCCTCCAAGGGCGAAGGCGAGTTCGAAGTTGCCACCGTCGACAAGGCTGATCGTGGCACCCGTATTGTTCTGCACCTGAAAAACGGTGAAGAGGAATTCGCTGACGGCTACCGTCTGCGTAACATCATCAAAAAATACTCCGACCATATCGCCTTGCCGATCGAGCTGCCCAAAGAGCAGGCTCCGGCAGCCGAAGGCGAGGAGGCACCGGCGCCGGAGTGGGAAACCGTCAACCGCGCCAGCGCCCTCTGGACCCGTCCGCGCACCGAGGTGAAGGATGAGGAGTATCAGGAGTTCTACAAGCATGTCGCGCACGACTACGAGAACCCGCTGAGCTGGAGCCATAACAAGGTTGAAGGCAAGCTGGAATACACTTCGCTGCTGTACGTGCCTGCGCGTGCTCCGTTTGATTTGTATCAGCGCGAAGCACCGCGCGGCCTGAAGCTCTATGTGCAGCGCGTCTTCGTCATGGATCAGGCCGAGTCGTTCCTGCCGCTGTACATGCGCTTCGTCAAGGGCGTGGTCGACTCCAATGACCTTTCGCTGAACGTTTCCCGCGAAATCCTGCAGAAGGACCCGATCATCGACTCGATGAAGTCGGCGTTGACCAAGCGCGTGCTGGACATGCTGGAGAAGCTGGCGAAAAACGAACCCGAGCAGTACAAGGGTTTCTGGAAAAACTTCGGCCAGGTCCTCAAGGAAGGTCCGGCAGAAGACTTCGCCAATAAGGAAAAAATCGCCGGTCTGCTGCGTTTCGCATCGACGTCCGACGACAGCGGTGAACAGAGCGTTTCTCTGGCCGAGTACCTCGCGCGGGCCAAGGAAGGTCAGGACAAGATTTACTACCTCACTGGCGAATCCTACGCACAGGTCAAGAACAGCCCGCACCTTGAAGTCTTCCGCAAGAAAGGCATCGAAGTGCTGCTGCTGACCGACCGTATCGACGAGTGGCTGATGAGCTACCTGAGCGATTTCGACGGCAAGGGCTTTGTGGATGTGGCTCGTGGTGACTTGGATCTGGGCAATCTTGACTCCGAAGAGGACAAGAAGGCTCAGGAAGAGATCGCCAAGGACAAAGAGGGCCTGATCGAGCGTCTGAAAGCTGCGCTGGGTGAGTCTGTAAGCGAAGTGCGTGTTTCCCATCGTCTGACCGATTCACCTGCGATTCTGGCCATTGGCGAGCAGGACATGGGGCTGCAGATGCGTCAGATTCTGGAAGCCAGCGGGCAGAAGGTTCCGGACTCCAAGCCAATCTTCGAATTCAACCCGGCCCACCCGCTGATCGGCAAGCTCGATGCCGAGCAGAGCGAAGAGCGCTTCGGCGATCTGTCGCACATCCTGTTCGATCAGGCGGCGCTGGCCGCCGGTGACAGCCTCAAGGATCCAGCCGCGTATGTGCGTCGTCTGAACAAGCTGTTGGTAGAACTGTCGGTTTGATAGCCGGTTGACAAGAAACCCGCCTCGGCGGGTTTTTTGTTTCAGTTCCCGCGACACGTTTTTCATCTCCCTAACGATCAGGAGTCAGTAATGAGCAGCAACATCGAAATTCGTTCTGTGGTCTATCAGATCGATGGCCAGACTTATGAAAGCCGTCTTGCCTACGACCCGAAAGCTAGCGCTGCACAGCCAGGGCTGCTGATGGCGCCTAACTGGATGGGTGTCAGCCAGGGTGCTGAAGACATCGCCAAAGCGGTCGCTGCGAAGGGTTATGTAGTGCTGCTGGCTGATCTTTACGGTCAGCAGATTCGCCCGAGTAACAATGACGAGGCGGGCGCTGCCATGACGCCGCTCAAGAATGATCGCGGTCTTCTGCGCAAGCGTATGCAGGCAGGCCTCGACCAGTTGTTGAGCCAGGCGGATGTGTCTCTGGACTCAAGCAAGATCGCAACATTCGGTTTCTGCTTCGGTGGCTGCTGCTCGCTGGAGCTCGCACGTACCGGGGCCGAGCTGAAGGCTGCCATTTCGTTCCACGGTACCCTGGACACGCCCAACCCGGCTGATGCGAAGAACATCAAGGGCTCGGTACTGGTTCTCCACGGCGCATCGGACCCGCTGGTGCCAAAAGAGCAATTGCCTGCTTTTGAAGAGGAAATGAACGCCGCTGGTGTGGATTGGCAGCTGCACAGTTACGGTGGGGCATTCCATTCCTTCACCGACCCGCACGCCAATGTTCCCGGCATGATGATGTACGACGCCAAAGTTTCGAGCCGTGCGTTCAAGTCGATGCATGATTTGTTGAGCGAAGTGTTCGGCTGAAGGAACACCTATCGTCCCCTAGGGCGTGCAGGGGAACACTATCGTGCCCATGC
>NZ_LJQT01000256.1:21780-21909 GCF_001400515.1 Pseudomonas meliae
GTCGTGAACTGCATTCCCGCGCTGGAGCGTGAAAAACGATAGGTGTTCTGAAGATCCATCGTTCCTGCAGGCATACCGGAGAACAACAGCCACTTTGGCCTATTCACAAAAAAGGCGCCTCGAAAGGCG
>NZ_LJQT01000256.1:21960-38345 GCF_001400515.1 Pseudomonas meliae
TGGTGCCACCGAAGCCGAAGCTGTTGCTCATGACCAGGTCAAGCTTCGCATCTTCACGCGTCTTGAGCAGGATCGGCATGTCGGCAACTACCGGGTCCAGTTCGTCGATGTTCGCCGAGCCTGCGATGAAGTTGTTTTCCATCATCAGCAGGCAATAGATCGCTTCGTGAACACCGGCGGCACCCAGCGAGTGGCCCGACAGGCTCTTGGTGGAGCTGATCGCCGGAGCTTTGGCGCCGAATACTTCGCGCACGCCTTCCATTTCCTTGGCGTCGCCGACCGGAGTCGAGGTGCCGTGGGTGTTGATGTAGTCAATGTAGCCGGAGTTGATATCACCCAGGGCCATCTGCATGCAGCGAATTGCACCTTCACCGCTTGGCGCAACCATGTCGTAGCCGTCGGATGTAGCACCGTAGCCGACGATTTCAGCATAGATTTTCGCGCCGCGTGCCAGAGCGTGTTCCAGCTCTTCGACAACGACCATGCCGCCGCCACCGGCAATGACGAAACCGTCACGCTTGGCGTCGTAAGCGCGGGAGGCTTTTTCCGGCGTCTCGTTGTACTGAGTTGACAGTGCGCCCATTGCGTCGAACAGGAACGACTGGCTCCAGTGCTCTTCTTCGCCGCCACCGGCAAAGACGATGTCCTGTTTACCCAGCTGGATCTGCTCGACAGCGTTGCCGATGCAGTGAGCGCTGGTGGCGCAGGCGGACGAAATGGAGTAGTTCACGCCCTTGATCTTGAACGGCGTGGCCAGGCAGGCCGAAACGGTACTGCCCATGGTCCGCGTGACACGGTAAGGACCGACGCGCTTGACGCCTTTTTCGCGCAGGGTATCCAGCGCTTCCATCTGGTTAAAGGTCGATGCGCCGCCGCTGCCAGCGATCAGGCCGGTACGCACGTTGGAAACCTGTTCCTCGGTAAGACCCGAATCAGTGATTGCGTCTTTCATCGCCAGGTAGGCATAAGCTGCCGCATGACCGACGAAGCGAAAGATCTTGCGATCGATCAGTTCTTCCAGATTCAGGTCGATGGAGCCGGAAACCTGGCTGCGCAGACCCATTTCGGCATATTCCGGGTTGAAGCGGATGCCAGGGCGGTTAGCACGCAGGTTAGCGGTGACGGTCTCTTTGTCATTGCCCAAGCAGGAAACAATACCCAGACCAGTGATAACGACGCGGCGCATGCGAGTACCCTTAGAAATTTTCAGTGGAAGTAAACACGCCGACCCGAAGGCCTTCGGCGGTATAGATTTCACGACCGTCGACACTCACTGAGCCGTCGGCGATGGCCAGGTTCAGTTTGCCTTTCAGGACGCGCTTGATATGAATGTTGTAGGTGACTTTTTTGGCGGTAGGCAGCACCTGACCGAAAAACTTCACCTCGCCCGAGCCCAGGGCGCGGCCACGGCCGGGGTTGCCCTGCCAGCCAAGATAGAAACCAACTAGTTGCCACATGGCGTCAAGGCCCAGGCATCCAGGCATCACCGGATCACCTTCAAAGTGGCAGGCAAAAAACCACAGGTCCGGTTTGATATCCAGTTCGGCGACCAATTCACCCTTGCTGAACTTGCCACCTTCGTCGCTGATGTGTGTGATGCGATCGACCATCAGCATGTTGGGGGCGGGCAGTTGCGCATTACCTGGGCCGAACAGCTCGCCACGACTGCAGCGCAGCAGGTCTTCCCGGGTAAAGGCGTGTTGTTTGGTCATGCGAGCTCCTCAATAATCTCGTGCGGCAGGTTGTGGCGTCACTGGCTAGAACGCTGGTCCTGTCGTACCAATTCGCCAGGACCCTGTCCGGCAGCCTACTCATAGACTGTTGCGTTGTAATGAAAGTCACAGCTCAGGTGGAAATCAAGGTACATCTGTTCACTGAATTTTGTCATTCAGCCGATTTTGCTGGCTGATTTGCGTGCCAAGACTGCCGCAATTTAACATTTATCGCCAGTCACAGGTGCGTCAAAGGGCAGCCAGCGGTGTAAAATCTGCTGTAAATCAGCGTGTTTGAAAGGTTTAGCCAGGTAATCATCCATACCTGCCTGTAAACACGCGTCCCGATCACCCTGCAGTGCATTGGCAGTCAGGGCAATGATTGGGATTCGTTCCAGACCGGAAAGTTGCCTTATTCGACGTGTGGCTTCATAGCCGTCCATGACCGGCAGTCGGCAATCCATAAGAATCAGTGCGTGATTTCCCGCACTTGCCTTCATCACCGCTTCAGCGCCGTCCACCGCCACGTCGACTTCGCAACCCAGATTACGCAACATGGCCTGCACCACGGTGCGGTTCACCGGGTTGTCCTCGACCAGCAATATGCTGCGCTCCTTGCCATGTGCATCGAGTACCGACAGCGGCTTGGCGATATCCACCGAAACATCGCGTGAAACGGGCAGGGGGATCTGCAGCGTGAACACAGAACCCGAACCCTCCTGGCTCTCGGCACGCAATGTGCCGCCCATGCGTTCGGCAAGGGTACGGGCAATCGGCAGTCCCAACCCCGTGCCGCCGTAGCGCCTGGAAATCGAGCTGTCGGCCTGTTTGAACGCATCGAACATCGACTCCAGTCGCTCGGCGTCGATACCAATGCCGCTGTCATGCACTGCACAGGTAAAGTGCAGCTGGTCATTGTCGAGCATCGCCCATTGGGCGACAACGCTGACCTTGCCTTGCTCGGTAAATTTAAGTGCGTTGCCGATCAGATTCACCAGGATCTGCCTGATACGGGTCGGGTCGCCTGTGACGGTCACTGTTTCCAGCCCGGGCTGAATATGCAGTTCCAGTAGCAGCTCGCGTTGCAGCGCGCTGTGGTTGAACGCGTGGGTCGAGGCACTGACCAGTTCGGCCAGATTGAACGCTATGCCTTCCATTTGCAGGGCATCGCGTTCAATGCGGGAAAAATCGAGGATGTCGTTGATGACCCGTAGCAGATGCTCGGTTGACTCGGTCGCCAGCGTCGCATACTCGCTTTGCTCAGCGGTCATGCGCGTGGTCTCCATCAGTTGTAGCATGCCCAGCACGCCGTTCATGGGGGTGCGCAACTCGTGACTCATCATTGCCAGAAAATCCGACTTGGCACGGTTGGCCTGTTCGGCTTCCTCACGTGTCTGGATCAACTGCGCCACCGAGCGCTGCTGTTCAAGGCTGGTGCGGTGCAGGTTCTCTGCCAGATTGTTGATGTGCCGCGCCAGTGCGCCTAACTCGGCATCGTCGCTGACCGGCAGGGGCACATGGTAGTCGCCCTGCTGAATCGCCTTGAGGGCTTCGCCCATTTCCTTGACGGGTCTTGACAGGCTCAAGGCCAGGCCGCGGGCCAGCAAAAAAGCGAACAGCAACGCGCCCAGCGCCAGAACACCGGCCTTGAGCAATATTTCCTGTTGCCGTCGACTGAAGGCTTCATTGGACATCCCGACCAATACTCGTCCCAGATAGCTCTGCGACGTATTTTCAGGTGCCTGGCGATTGCCTTTGGGCGACGTGGCGTGGTGACTGTTAGCCTTTGCGCGCTGTGGGTAGACAGAGGCCTGGAATATTTCCATCTGCCGTACCAGCTGCTCGTTTTCGCGGGGCTGATCTATGTAGATCATGGCCGTATTGGAGCTGTCCTGAATCTCTACATAGCGAACGCTGGGCATGGACAGGGTGGCGCGCATCAACGCCTTCAACCCGTTGATATCGCCTGTCGCCACACCCGGTTCGACGGCCATGGCCAATTGATTGGCGATGAGCTGCCCGGTGTGATTGAGCTCCTGACGCAAGTCCTGAATACGCACGAAGGTGAAAAAACTGATCAGCAGAGCCGTCAACAACAGGGCAGGGCCCAGGCTGATGATCTGAGTGCGGGTATTGATATCCCAGTGCCGAAATTTCATCGGCTGCGTGCCTTGCGCGCAATGCTTTGCGCTGGTGACTCGATTGATGCGTCCATACCTGTTCGCCCGTTGGTCGCGACCCGGTCCGGCTGTGCAGCGCAGTGCCGGGTGTCTCGATAATTCATGCTGTGCACGCATGTTAACCGAGATAGCGCGCGTTTCCAGCGAACTTGTTGTCGCATGCCGCCCTGCATGCTCGACAGATCAGCTTTGTTGCTGGCCGATACCGCGGCGCTCCGTATAATGCTGGCATCGCCACTTGAATGGCTCTGGATGGATAGTTTTATGACCACACAGCAACCAGTCGCGGTTCTTGGTGGTGGCAGCTTCGGCACTGCCATTGCAAATCTGCTGGCCGAGAACGGCCATCAGGTTCTCCAGTGGATGCGTGATCCGGAGCAGGCGCAGGCGATTCGCGTCAACCGTGAGAACCCCCGTTACCTCAAGGGCATCAAGGTTCGGCCCGAAGTCGAGCCGGTAACCGACATCACCGCCACGCTTGAGGCCTGCGAGCTGATTTTCGTCGCTCTGCCTTCAAGCGCACTGCGCGCGGTACTCTCGCCCCATGTCGAGCGCCTGAACGGCAAGATGCTGGTCAGCCTGACCAAAGGTATTGAAGCGCAGAGCTTCAAATTGATGAGCCAGATCCTCGAAGAGATCGTTCCCCAGGCGCGTATCGGCGTATTGTCCGGACCCAACCTGGCCCGGGAGATCGCCGAGCATGCGTTGACCGCCACCGTGGTTGCCAGCGAAGACGAGGCGCTGTGTCAGCAGGTCCAGGCCGCGCTGCATGGTCGTACTTTTCGGGTCTATGCCAGCAACGACCGGTTTGGTGTAGAGCTGGGTGGGGCATTGAAGAACGTCTACGCAATTATCGCTGGCATGGCCGTAGCGCTGGACATGGGCGAAAACACCAAGAGCATGCTGATCACCCGGGCGCTGGCCGAAATGACCCGTTTTGCGGTCAGTCAGGGTGCCAACCCGATGACCTTTCTCGGCCTGGCCGGGGTGGGCGATCTGATCGTCACCTGTTCTTCACCCAAAAGTCGCAATTATCAGGTCGGGTTTGCGCTGGGCCAGGGGCTGACGCTGGAGGAGGCGGTCACTCGTCTGGGCGAAGTAGCCGAGGGCGTGAACACGCTCAAGGTGCTCAAGGTCAAAGCGCAGGAGGTTCAGGTCTATATGCCGTTGGTCGCCGGGCTGCATGCGATTCTTTTTGAAGGCCGTACGCTCAGTCAGGTCATCGAGGCGTTGATGCGTGCCGAGCCCAAGACGGACGTCGATTTCATTTCGATTACCGGCTTTAATTGAACTCATTCCGATCAGGGAGAACGTCTTGAACGAGTCGAAAATCCAGCATAACGAATCGATCCTGCTGCGCATTCTATGGATGCTGCTGTTTCTGGGTGTATGGCACGTTGCACAGATCATTCTGGCGGGCGTAGTGCTGGTTCAATTGGTTTATCGCCTTATCTATGGCGCACCGAATGGCGGCCTGATGAATTTCGGCGACAGTGTCAGCCAGTACCTGGCCCAGATTGGTCGTTTCGGGACGTTTCACAGCGACCATAAGCCCTGGCCCTTCGCCGACTGGCCAGCGCCGCGCGCCCCTGAAGGCGAGGCGGCTCATCATGTTCCGCCAGCGCCGCATCCGGTGCGTGACGAAGAGCCAAAACTGTGAAGGTCTGGGTATTGCGTCACGGCGAAGCGCAGTCGCGGGCGCGCAGTGATGCCGAACGCGAGCTTACGGCACACGGGCGTGAAGAAGTGCTCAAAAGTGCAGTGCACCTGAGTGACAAGTCGGTGCAGCGGATCATCGCCAGCCCCTATGTTCGTGCACAGCAGACTGCCGAGCTGGTACGTCAGTCGCTGGGGTTCAATGACCCGGTCGTGACGGTGCCCTGGCTGACGCCGGACAGCAGCCCGCGTGAGGTGTTGCTCCAGCTGGACAAGCTGGGCGTCGATGAAGTGCTGCTGGTCAGTCATCAACCCTTGGTGGGCGAATTGATCGGCGTGCTGGCTCACGGCAGTCCGCAGCAGGCCGAGCCTATGAGTACCGCCAGTCTGGCCGAGCTGGAAGGCGAGTTCGTGCTGGCTGGCGCAATGCAGCTCAACAGCGTTCGACACGTTTGAAACGGTCTGTTCGAGTAATGAACCACCGCGAACGCGGCCCACTTTGAAAAAGGATTTAACATGAGTGTATGGCGTCAGGCTCCTGATATCGAAGCCCTTATGGCGGCTCAGAAAAACACTATTGGCGAGGTGCTGGATATCCGCTTCGAATCGTTCACGGACGATTCCCTGACGGCCAGCATGGTCGTCGATCAGCGTACCCATCAGCCTTTCGGGCTGCTGCATGGCGGTGCATCCGTGGTGCTGGCCGAGTCTCTGGGGTCGATGGCCAGCTACCTGATTGTCGACCCGAGCAAGTATTTCTGCGTCGGGCTCGAGGTCAACGCCAACCATCTGCGCGGCGTGCGTACCGGACGTGTAACCGGTGTTGTACGTCCCGTGCACATCGGCCGCACCACCCATGTATGGGACATCCGCATCAGCACCGAAGAAGGCAAGCTCAGCTGCATATCGCGTCTGACCGTGGCGGTTGTGCCACATGGCCAGGAGCCACCAATCAGTTGAGTGTTTTCAGCTATTAAGAACGGTTTTTCAGGTCTGGATTGAGTGTTGTAGTCAGGCGGCGTTTCTCTTAGTGTCTGGGTGTTCCCTGGAGGGAACATTCATTCCCAGGAGGATTGATAATGACTGAAGAAAAGGCAGTGCCGCCTGGAGAAACTCCTCCGGCTGAAAGCTCGCTTGCTCCTGAACTACCACCTTTGCCCGACAAACCGTCTGTGTCTGCAAACCAAACGCCTACAGGAACTTCACCGCCCGCTGCAGCTTCGCCGTCTCCCGAAAAACTCCCGCTCCCACTCCCAGAGTTGAACCTGGAAAAGCGCTTGAAGCAGGTTTATGCGGATCAGATCATGACGTCTGCCGAGTTCATGGCACTGCGCGATGATGCGGACGTGCTGTTCGACAAGCTGAAGGTCCAGTTTCCCGACAATGGTACCCTCGCGCTGTTCCAGCCTTTGTCGGATGTTGCGGTACAAGCCATGCAGCTCGGTATTCTGGAGTTCAAGAAAGGCAAACCCTCCGCTGAAGCCAAGGCCCTCGCCAAGCAGTCGTTTGGTTTCCAGGTTGCGTACATCAAAGCTTGCCTGGACCGTTTCACTCAGGCGCTGTAGGCATTCACGTCGCTCCGGCCGTTGTGATGGCCGGAGTGCCATCTGCGATGGCAGTTCCAGTCATTGCTGTTGCTTGAAGCGGCTGCGCACAATTGCGACTCGTACGGCCGTTGGAAGTATCGGTATGTCGCAACCCGTGTTCTTCGCTCACGCCAACGGTTTTCCATCGGCTACCTATGGAAAGCTGTTCTGCGCGTTGGCACCGGAATATGCCGTCACGCACCTTGATCAGCATGCTCACGACCCGCGTTTTCCGGTGGATGACAACTGGCTGAACCTGGTCGATGAGCTGATCCATCACCTGCGTGAGCAGCCCGGCCCGGTATGGGGTGTGGGGCACTCGCTGGGTGGGGTTCTGCACCTGCATGCCGCGCTGCGCTGTCCGCAACTTTATCGTGGCGTGGTGATGCTGGATTCGCCGGTGCTGGGTCTGGCTGATCAGTTGTTCATCCGCGCAGCCAAACGGCTGGGCTTCATTGACCGCATCACGCCAGCGGGCCGCACACTGGGCCGTCGTGAGGCATTTGCCGATCTGGACGCAGCCCGCACCTATTTTGCCAGCAAGACCCTGTTTCGCCGTTTCGATCCCGATTGCCTGACCGCTTACCTTGAACACGGCCTGCAGCAGGATGGCGAGCAGTTGCGTCTGCGCTTTGACCCGGCGACGGAAATCAGTATTTACCGCAGCATTCCTCACACCAGCCAGGTACCGTCGCGGCAGCTCAAGGTACCGCTGGCCATGGTGCGTGGCCAACACAGCCGGGTGATCATGCCTCATCATGGTTACCTTGCCCGACGCATGCGCGAAGGCGAATACCTGTCCATGCCCGGAGGGCACATGTTTTCACTTGAACGACCGGACGAAACGGCGTTGCTGCTCAAGACGCTGTTTGCACGCTGGAATGCCCGCAGTGCCTCCAGGGCCAGTGCATGACGCTTGCGGTGGAGGAAGTGCGCCTGAGCCTGGGGCATATCGAGCTGGCGGCTCATCTGTACGGCCCCGAGGACGGTCAGCCGCTTATCGCGCTGCACGGCTGGCTCGACAACGCCAACAGTTTCGCCCGGCTCGCACCACGTCTTGAGGGGTTACGGGTGGTGGCGCTGGACCTGGCGGGGCACGGTCATTCTGATCACCGACCAGCAGGCTCGTCCTATGCACTGGCTGATTATGCATTCGACGTGCTGCGCGTCGCCGAGCAACTTGGCTGGCAGCGCTTTGCCCTGCTGGGGCACTCGCTGGGCGCGATTATTTCTGTGTTGCTGGCAAGCTCGCTACCCGAGCGGGTCACGCGCCTGGCGCTGATCGACGGTCTGCTGCCATTAACGGGCAAGGCCGAATCCGCCGCCGAGCGAATGGGTGCCGCCATGCAGGCGCAACTCGAACTGGCGAACAAGAAAAAACCGGTTTATCAGGATCAGGATCGAGCCATTCAGGCGCGGATGAAAGGCGTGGTGGCGGTCAGTCGCGAGGCGGCTGAGCTGCTGGCTCAGCGGGGTTTGATGCCGGTGCCGGGTGGTTACACCTGGCGCAGCGACAGCCGCCTGACCTTGCCCTCCGCAATACGCTTCACGGATCAACAGGCCATGGCGTTCGTTCACGGCATTCGTTGCCCGACGCAATTGGTGGTTGCCTCCGATGGTATGCTGGCGCAAAGGCAGGAGCTGTTGTCAGCGCTGCCTTTTGACGTCGAACGGCTGGTCGGCGGGCATCATTTGCACCTGAACGATGAGCAGGGAGCATATTCTGTTGCACACTGTATCAATCGCTTTTTCGCTGCTTCTTGACTTGAGACCGGCAACTGCCGACGCTGAGCGGGTTGAAACAGGAGTCAACCGTGATGGATCAATCCGCAGCCTCTCACGACCGCCTTGTCGGCGATCTTTTTTATTCTCGCCCCCTGCTTGCCTGCCGATGAGAGCACTCATGCGTTTATCAAGTGTTCCCGTTGCGGCGTTGTGCATGTCGCTGTTCAGCGCTGTCCTTTTCGCTGCCGATGCGCCGGGCAGTCGTGATCTGGAGATTTTGCCCCGTCTGACCGATACCGAAATCGTAGACTATCGTCCTGCCGCCGAGCTTGAGCGTGTCTATCCGATGGGCTCGATCCGCAAGATCAGCGGTCAGTTGCGTTTCGACGGCCAGATCAGTGCACGCGGCACTCTGACGTCGGTTACCTATCAACTACCTGCCGAACATGCATCCGACGACGCCTTTACCGCCGCTCGTGAAGCCTTGCAGCAGCAGGGTGCAGAATTGCTGTTCTGGTGTCAGGCGCGTGATTGCGGAGAAAGCAGTCTGTGGGCCAACGAGGTGTTCGGCAATGCCAAGCTGTATGGCGCGGACGACCGGCAGGCCTACCTGCTGTTGCGTCTGGCCGAGCCCCGGAGCGAAACCCTCGTCGCGTTATACAGCATCACCCGCGGCAACCGTAGGGCTTACTTGCATGTCGAGCAGTTTGAATCCGCCGCGCCGCTGGGCGAACTGCTGCCAACCTCGGCCACGTTGCTGCGCCAACTGAAAAGCACGGGCAAGCTGGAACTGCCCAAGCTGGGTGGCGAGCCACAGGAAGCCTGGGTCACGCTGATTTTCCGCGGTCTGAATCTGGACAGCACGCTGCGCGCAACCGTCTCCGGCCCCAGTGCAAGTGCATGGCGCGACGCTCTGGTGGCCAAGGGCGTGCGCGCTGCGCGTCTGGAAGCGGGCGCTGCCGATAGCCAGGGGCTGGTGATCGAGGTCATCCGCTAACCCTGATGCGTAAGGTTATGGCGAACAATGGCTGACGTCAGCCTTGTTCAGCCTTATGCTCGTGACCTCCGAGCCTATTCGTGGATGCCGCATGTTCAACAATGATCGTTTACTGGTGCAGATTCTGCTGCTCGCGCTATTCGGTGCCTGCCTCTGGGTGATGGCACCTTTCTGGTCGGCACTGATCTGGGGTGCGGTGCTGGCGTTTGCCAGCTGGCCGCTGATGCGTTTGCTGACCCGCTGGTTCAAGGGCCGTGAGTCGTTGGCCGCGCTGGTGATGTGCCTGTGCTGGATGCTGCTGGTCGCGGCGCCGCTGGTATGGCTGGGCTTTAATCTCGCCGACCATGTGCGTGACGCTACAGGCCTGATCAAGGATATTCAGGTCGACGGCTTGCCCGATCCACCGCAATGGCTGGCGGGTATTCCGCTGGTGGGCGAACGACTGGTAGCGCTGTGGACCACCATCGATCAGCAAGGCGCGGCGTTCATGGCGACGCTCAAACCGCATCTGGGTCAGGTCGGTAACTGGGTGCTGGCACGCAGTGCGCAGATTGGCAGCGGGATTCTGGAACTGACCCTGAGCATCGTCTTCGCCTTCTTCTTTTACAGGGACGGTCCGCGCCTGGCCGCATTCGTGCTCAGCCTGCTGGAGCGTCTGATCGGTGATCGCGCCCAGTATTATCTGGATCTGGTCGCTGGCACGGTGCAACGCGTGGTCAACGGGGTCATTGGTACGGCAGCGGCCCAGGCGGTACTGGCGGTACTGGCGCTGATCGGCTTCCTGATCGCGGGCATTCCCGGCGCGTTGGTGCTGGGTATTCTGACTTTTCTGTTCAGTCTGATTCCGATGGGCCCGCCCCTGGTCTGGCTGCCTGCCACTGCCTGGCTGGTCTGGCAGGGCGAGTACGGCATGGCGATATTTCTGGGCATCTGGGGGATGTTCATCATCAGTGGCGTGGACAACGTGCTCAAGCCATACCTGATCAGCAGAGGCGGCAATCTGCCGCTGGTGATTGTCTTGTTGGGTGTGTTCGGCGGATTGCTGGCGTTCGGCTTCATCGGCCTGTTCATCGGCCCGACGCTGCTGGCAGTCGCTTACAGCCTGCTGACCGACTGGGTCGGCAGCGAGCGTGCCCGCAGCAGCCGCTGACGGCGAAAGTTTCCGCCGCACCAGGACGGGCGGCGGAGCCTCGCTTTACGCAGCGGTGTTCAGGTACTTACCGACTGGCTTACTGCTCTGGGTGTCATATTTTTCGCTGAGTGCGGCGATCATCTTGTTCAAGGCCTGAGTCGCAATCTGGTTGGTGTTGCCCTGATCAATGGTGTTGTCACTCTGTTTCAACGCGACCGACAACTCGGAGGCGCTGATACTGTCGTTGCTATCGCTGTCGAGGGTACTGAACAGGCTGGCGCCGTCAGTGCTGCCGGAGGTGCTCATTTGCGCAGGCGGCATACCGGCAGGAGGCTGTTGCGGTTGCATACCGGCGACCAGCTCTTCAAGGCTGACTGTGCCGTCTTCGTCAGTGTCCAGTGCATCGAACACCTGGTTGCTGTTCGCCGTGCTGCCCGCATTGCTCAGGCCGGTGGTCAGCTCGTCGCTGCTGATCGCGCCATCGCCATCGCTGTCCAGCGAGCCAAGCAGGTCTTCTGCCTGCTCATCGACCGATTGCATGGGCGGCGGCGGTGGCGGCGTCATGGCGGCCAGTTCATCGGCATCCAGGCTGTCGTCGTCATTGCTGTCCAGATCGCTGAACGCCTTGCTCAGGCTGACAGTAATGCCGTCCTTGCTGTCAGACGACAGGGCTGAACTCAGCTCATCCTTGCCGATGCTGCCGTCGCCATCGGTGTCCAGTTTTGCCAGCAACTCTTCCTGAAACTTCTTGCTGTTGGTGCTGGCGGTTGCGCTGGTCAAACTGGTGTAACTGGAGAAACTGCTGCTTATCCCGTTGATCATTGGTCTCACTCCCCTGAGATGAATGTGTCCGGTAGCGGTGTACCGGCTTTTGCAGCCTCGGGGCGTCAGTTGTCCTGGAGATTTAAGCTTTGTACGCGGCGTGATACAGAATGTGTCAGAGGCGCGGCAGGTTCAGTATCGCGGTCAGGCCGCCACCCGGTGTTTGCGCAAGCGTCAGCTCGCCGCCGATTCTTCGCGCAGCCTCACGGGCGATGCTCATGCCCATGCCCATGCCGATGCCGCCGGAGTTGCGGTTGCGCGAACCTTCCAGGCGATAGAACGGCTCAAACACCGCTTCGTGAAATTCAGGGGCAATGCCCGGTCCGTGATCAACCACCGATATGCGTACACGTTCAGCGCTGTCCTCGATCACGATATTGACGCTACCGGCATAGCGAAGCGCGTTATCGACCAGGTTCTGCAGGCACGAGCGCAGTGCCATCGGTTGTGTTCTGAGCGGCTTGCACTGGCCTTGGTACTGCACATCGTCGCCATTGTCCTGCGCATTCTCGGCCTGGGATTCGATCAGCGCCTGCAGGTCGAACTGCTGCAACGCTTCGCTGCGCCGATGTTCATTGAGGTAGGCAAGCGTGGCGTCGAGCATGCTGATCATGTCGTTGAGGTCCTGAGTCATCTGGCCATGCAGCCTTGGCTCTTCGATCTGTTCAACACGCAGTTTGAGCCGCGAAAGGGGCGTGCGCAGGTCATGGGATACCGCAGCCAGCATGCGCCCGCGCTGCTGCATCTGTTCGCGGATCTTGCGCTGCATGAGGTTGAAGGTCTGCGCAGCCTGGCGTGCTTCCTGCGGGCCGCTTATTTCAAGGGGCGGGCTGTCCAGGTCTTCACTGAGGCGCTCGGCGGCCTCGCTCAGGCGCTGTACCGGGCGGCTCAGTGCCTTGGTGCCATACCATGCAGCAACAATGAGCGTGACGAACTGAAAGAACAGCAGCACCAGCGGGCCACCCGGTGGCGGTCGATGACGTCGCCCTTGATCATCCTGCGAATGCTGCGCGTCTGGGCGGTTATCAGGTGGAGGGCGCATGCCGTATTGGGTGAACCAGATGAAAGCCAGTAAATGCGCCAGCAGAATAGCCAGCAATGTGCCCCCGAAAAGGCGCGCAAACAGCGTGTCGAACCGGCGGATCAACCCAGCTCCCTGGCATCGAACAAATAGCCTTCACCGCGCACAGTCTTGATCAACTGCGGGTTCTTTGGATCGTCGCCGAGCTTCTGACGCAAACGCGAGACCAGCAAATCGATGCTGCGGTCGAACGCCTCGATCGATCGGCCCCGGGCGGCGTCCAGCAACTGTTCACGGCTCGCACCCGGTGCGGCCGTTCGAGAAATACGCGCAGCAGACGGAACTCGGCGTTGGACAGCGGCACCACCAGACCGTCGGCGGCTGTCAATTGACGCAGCACGCTGTTCAGCCGCCAGGCGTCAAAGCGAATGGTGGTGCGCTGATCGCTGCGTTCGTCGCGGACCCGGCGCAGAATGGTCTGGATACGCGCGACCAGCTCGCGCGGCTCGAACGGCTTGGCCATGTAATCGTCGGCACCCAGTTCCAGACCGATGATCCGGTCAGTCGGTTCGCAGCGTGCGGTCAGCATCAGAATCGGGATGTCCGAGGTGCTGCGCAGCCAGCGGCACAGCGACAGGCCGTCTTCACCGGGCAGCATCAGGTCGAGCACCACCACGTCGAAGGTTTCCTCGGTCAATGCCTGACGCATCTGCGTGCCATCGGTGACGCCACGAGCGTTGATATTGAAGCGCGTCAGGTAATCGCAGAGCAGTTCGCGAATGGCCACATCGTCATCGACAATCAGCGCGCGAACGCTCCAGCGCTGATCGGTCGATGTGGCATCCAGGGGGGTGTCGGGAAGTGCTTGCATAGTGCTTCTGTCGCCTGCGTGTGCCGCCGTTGTCTGGCCGCTGTTGAAGATCAACGCTGCTCCTCATGCTACTTCGCCGGGAGTTGCGGCGGAAGGGTGACGTGATCGAATGTCGGGGGCATTTCAGAAATGTATCCGGCCTGATACAAAAAACTGTCGAACGTGCTTTCCGGCTCGGCCCTGCTACTGGTAGTTCTGACAGTATCCCGTCTCCGGTAACTGCCGTTTAATCAGCTGGAGCACAGGCCCGGATGGCCTGTGGTCTGAAAGAGAAGCGCTCATCGAGAGAGCTTTTCACCCATCAATCCGCCGCAGGGCTCCTGTGAAGGGAGGGGGCGGCAATCGGTAGCAAAGGAGTGCTGATTATGGTCGGTTCGAAAACAACACTGACACCTGAACAAAGCAAGACGGCTCGCATCGCGTACCGGCTGGCGCGCAGTCAGCGCGGTATGGACCTCAAGGCAGACCTCGCAGTGGCGCGAGTGGCCAACGTCATGGACCCGACGGACGGGACGTTGAACAAGGACGTTTTGCTCGGTACGTCGCTGGACGTTACTCTCGCTCAGTGGGCACAGTTGGTCACTGACGATGGCGAATCCGATACCTTTTTCATCGATTGGGCAGTGGGTGAAGTACCGGCTGACGACGGATTCGTGGAAGTGTTCACAGATAAGGTCACTGCGCCAGTGGCCGTTGGCACCTTTCCGAAGTCGATCAACATTCCGCTGACCGCCCTTTCGCCTGGATTCCCCAAACCGGCAGACGGTGTTTACAGTCTTCGCTATCGGATCAGGCAGCCGAACGACCAGGAGACTGTCAGCCCGCTGCTCAAGCTGATCGTCGATACCACGCCGCCCGGCGGGCATGTTGAGCCCGGGCAGATGAGTCTGAACACAGATCAGTTGACCCAGGCGTTTCTGGATGACAATCCGGGCGGTATTGTCGGCACGTTGCCTGACTACGACGACTGGAAACCCGGCGACAAGGTAGCGTTCTATTGGGTTGGCACTCCGTTTCCCGACGAGCCCGCAGATCTGCCGGCTCCTGTCGATGTCGTTGACGTGGCCAGCGCGACGGGTAATAAGGTGACATTCCCGGTTGATATAATTGGCGACTCCAAGGATGAGGCCTACTACGTCGCTTACTTTCTGGTGGACAAAGCGACCAACCGCAGTCCGCTTTCCAACTACAAGCGCATAGAAGTAGCGTTGGGTCTGCTGCCCGACAATCTGAAGGACCCGCTGGTGCCACTGGCGCTGCCTCCGGAAAATCTGATCAACCTGCCTGACGCACGAATGGGCGTCGAGGTGCTGATCGAGTCGTTCGATAACTGGAAGCCTACCGATCGTATCGAGGTTACCTGGGGTACAGCAGTACTGCGGCCTGAGGAAATGGGCGACGTCCCGCAGTTTCCGTTTTCGGTCAGGGTTCCTGATCCGGTGTTGCGTGATCAGTACGTTCAAGCGACTGGCGGTGATCAGCCGACTACAGTGAGTTATCGAGTTCTGCGTGGCGTTGTTCCGTCCGAAGTGAAAAGCATTAGTGTCAATGTCAATTTCTCCACTATCGGGCCTGATCCCGTTCCCGTTCCCGTTCCCGTTCCTGATCCTGACTGGCCTGATCCAATCAACGATCAGTTGTTACCGGCCGAGGTCTACGGCGAAGTTTCCAACGAGCTGAATGTCCTGAAGCCGTCGGACGATAAGAAGGATGCCAGTGTCAGATTCAAACTTTATGACCCACTTCTACCGGACGAAGTTGTAGATTTCTACTGGGGCGCAAGCCATGTGCCTGAGGTGCAATACACCGTGGCAGTCACTGATGCGGCCGGAGACGAGCGCGAGGTCAAAATACCCTGGAGTTATATCGAATCTGAAGGTAATCGCCCTGATTTTCCGGTTCATTACAGCATTCGTGCCGCCGACTCAGAGAATACGCAACAATCGCCGGATACGCGGGTCGACGTGAATGCTGTGGTCATCATTCCCGATGCCCCGGTTTTTGAAGGCACCAGTACAAGCGGCTGGCTGAATTGCAACTCGCTCTATAAGGATCCTGCCAATCCATCCTCAGGAGAGCCGGGTGTGCGGGTGGTCGTTCCTGATCTTTCGAACTATCTGGCGGCAGGCGATACCGTCACTCTGTACTGGAACGCTTTCCCGCCGGCTCCAGACGATACGCCTATTTCAGGTACCGAAAAGACCGAAGATATTGTGTTGGGGGTCGATTATCCAGTCACGGGCTTTACCTGGCTGGTCACGCCATACGCGGCACACACTCTGCCCACTTATGACCCTAGTGGTCATGGCACAAACGGGCGCGGGAAGATCAAGTATTCGTTCATTCTGAAGGGCTCCACCGTTACCTCACTGGAAACCATTGCCAAGGTGGGTATGTACGATGCAAATGGATCGTGTCCTATCGTGTAGGGGTCTTTAAAGACGGATCACAGGCAGAAGGTGCCTGCGATCCTCTGCGCGCCGTGCTTTCAGTTATTGCGCCGGCCCAGGTTGCTCCCAAACAGTTTAATGAAGCTGTGCGTATGGGGGCATTTTGCCTACGCTTACCGGTACCTCCCCGTAAATTAACGACTGGCAGAGCCTCAATACAAGAACCTCCCTACATTTACATAGGAAACGTCCTACAGAGCATTCAGTTTGATCCCTGAACCGCCCCGGGTTTC
>NZ_LJQT01000352.1:0-207 GCF_001400515.1 Pseudomonas meliae
ATCCGCAGGGTATGCCCAATACCCTCCGTGGTGTCGTGCGTGCCCTGTTTCATTCTCATGTGGAGAAACACCATGAACGACATTGCATTGCCAAGGGCCTCGAGCCACCTGAAAGCCGATGCTTTGAATATTGGGCTTACTGAGTTTATCGAGGAGTTTGGTGACGAACTTCTGGAGTCACTCAACCGCTCCAATCCACCGGTCTAA
>NZ_LJQT01000199.1:0-320 GCF_001400515.1 Pseudomonas meliae
GATGATCGAGCAAGGCACCCTGACGCTCGATGACTTTATCGCCAGGCAATCGAATTGGATCACCAGGCTCGTCGATCAGTACAAGGGCACTACCTTGTCGATCAAGGTTCGCGAAGGTCCCAAGTGCCCGTTGTGCAACGCGAAAACCTCGCAGCGCAAAGGAGCCTCAAGTGTTTTCTGGGCGTGTACCAGGTACCCCGAATGCAAAGGTACGGTGAACATCGGTACAGGGAAGAAAAAATCGCCGGGCAAGTCAGCCAAGACGCGCACCGCCACGACGAAAACCGCTTGAACCACTGGATATGGCGGCCTGACAAATA
>NZ_LJQT01000045.1:0-10323 GCF_001400515.1 Pseudomonas meliae
GGAGCGTGGGAACGAGAATCAAGTAATGACTCTCCGCGCGCTAAAGGCTGGACGCAGAGCGTCTGGAAATGCATCCCCACGCGGAGCGTGGGGACGATAGTCAGCAGGTCCATGCCTTATTCGATCAAAGCGGACGCGTAGGGTCTACAGTGACTGGCGCGGTCGGTTTGTTCTGTTCCTTGAGCAGGTCACGAATCTCGCTCAGCAGCACTTCCTGCTTGGAAGGCGTTGGTGGCAGGGTCGGTGCCTTGGCTTCTTCGCGCTTGAGGCGGTTGATGGCCTTGACGCCCATGAAGATCGCGAACGCGACGATAATAAAGTCGATAACCGTCTGGATGAACTTGCCATAAGCCAGCAGCACTGCCGGTGCCGCACCTTGCGCAGGGCGCAGGGTGATGGCCAGGTCACTGAAGTCCACGCCGCCGATCAGCAAGCCTAACGGTGGCATGATCACATCGCCGACGAACGACGAAACGATCTTGCCGAATGCCGCGCCAATGATGATACCGACGGCCATATCGACCACGTTACCTTTGACCGCGAAGGCCTTGAACTCGCTAAGTACGCTCATGGGTAATTCCTTGTTACAGATAAAAGTGATCCGGGAGAGTGTAGTCCAGCCTTACAGTTGTCGTCCGTTCTACGTTCAATCGACCGGAGCGGCTTGTGTAAGTTTTATCCGGTTTTGAAAGTCATGGTTCGCTGCGCAGGTAACTGCTGGCGCAACCTGCGTTATCATGGGCGTTTTTTACGACTGGGGTTGTCATGGCCAAGGCCAAACGCTTGTACGGCTGCACCGAGTGCGGCGCGACATTTCCCAAGTGGGCGGGCCAGTGCAGCGAATGCGGTGCCTGGAACACACTGGTCGAAACGATGATTGAGAGTGGCGCTGCTGCGCCGCCCACCGGGCGTACCGGCTGGACCGGTTCACAGGCGCAAATCAGAACCCTGGCAGAAGTCAGTGTCGAAGAGATTCCGCGCTTCTCCACCAACTCCACCGAGCTCGACCGAGTGCTGGGCGGCGGGCTGGTTGACGGCTCGGTGGTGCTGATTGGCGGCGACCCCGGCATCGGCAAGTCGACAATTCTGTTGCAGACACTGTGCAATATCGCCCAGCGCATGCCCGCGCTGTATGTCACCGGCGAGGAATCCCAGCAGCAGGTGGCCATGCGTGCCCGACGCCTGGGGCTGCCGCAGGACAAGCTGCGCGTCATGACTGAAACCTGTATCGAAACCATCATTGCCACTGCCAAGGTCGAGAAGCCCAAGGTCATGGTGATCGATTCGATCCAGACGATTTTCACCGAACAGTTGCAGTCAGCACCGGGCGGCGTGTCGCAGGTTCGCGAAAGCGCGGCCTTGCTGGTGCGCTACGCCAAACAGAGCGGCACGGCGATCTTTCTGGTTGGTCACGTCACTAAAGAGGGCGCGCTTGCCGGCCCGCGTGTGCTTGAGCACATGGTCGACACCGTATTGTATTTCGAGGGCGAGTCGGATGGCCGTCTGCGTCTGCTGCGGGCGGTGAAGAATCGCTTCGGCGCGGTGAACGAACTGGGCGTGTTCGGCATGACCGACAAGGGCCTGAAAGAAGTCTCCAACCCGTCGGCGATTTTTCTCACCCGTGCTCAGGAAGAAGTGCCGGGCAGTGTGGTCATGGCCACCTGGGAAGGCACGCGGCCGATGCTGGTGGAGGTTCAGGCGCTGGTGGACGACAGCCACATGTCCAACCCGCGTCGTGTAACGCTGGGTCTGGACCAGAACCGTCTGGCCATGCTCCTGGCGGTCCTGCATCGACATGGCGGTATTCCGACTCACGATCAGGACGTGTTTCTCAACGTAGTGGGCGGTGTGAAAGTGCTGGAAACCGCATCCGACCTGGCCTTGATGGCTGCGGTGATGTCCAGCCTGCGCAATCGTCCGCTGCCGCATGACTTGCTGGTGTTTGGCGAAGTGGGGCTGTCGGGTGAGGTCAGGCCGGTGCCCAGCGGCCAGGAGCGCCTCAAGGAAGCCGCCAAGCATGGCTTCAAGCGGGCCATCGTACCTAAAGGCAATGCGCCGAAGGAAGCGCCACCCGGTTTGCAGATCATTGCCGTCACGCGTCTGGAGCAGGCACTGGATGCGTTGTTCGAATAACCTCGCCCCGAGGATTATCCCTGCAGTTCGATCAAGGCTGCCAGTTCCCGATCCAGTTCCTCGGGGTCTCCGAGGTTCAATTCGACCAGCCGCTTCAGGTGGCTGATTGACTCCAGCCCTATGTGCCGGCAAACGAATCCCAATTGGCGGCTGTTGTCATGGGTGATTTTGACATCCATTTTTACGTGGGCGTCGTTGCTTAGAATGATGTCGACTTCAAAGGGCTGCGTCTGATCACTGTTCCACGGATCAGGCCGCTCGATGAGCAACCCTTTCAGGGAAAGATCGACCAGTTGAACCTTCCAGGTCTGATCGCCTTGCTTCAAATCGGTTTTGGCGTCGAAGGCAATGCGCTTGAAACGACGGCGATCTGCAGGTGAGTCGGTCATCGAATGAACTCTCTTGTTGACCGCCACCGGAGGTCAGCGGGCAGGTCGTTATCTGATCAATTCTGTTGTTCCTGCACGATAGACCTGAAAGCCATTACAGAACAGTTCCGCATCACTGTTTTGTGATCCGGCAACCATCTGTCGAGGCCATTCCAGCCCTCTATGCCGGGTATCTGCCGCAATTGATCAAATTTCGCTCTAGACCATGGTTGGGGGTGGTCTTTCGCTGATCCGGCGCTAAACTCGGACTGCTTGCCTTCTAGTCAACTCTGCTGGAATAAAAAAATGAAAAATAATAATAGTCTGATGCGCCATGTTCCCTGGCTCATCGTTGCAATTGTCGGGGCATGTGCCCTTGGGGTCGTGGCCTTGCGTCGCGGAGAAGCGATCAACGCTTTGTGGATAGTGGTCGCTGCGGTGGCTATCTATCTGGTTGCCTATCGTTACTACAGTCTGTTCATTGCCACCCATGTCATGCAGCTCGATCCGCTGCGCGCGACACCGGCGGTGGTCAACAACGATGGTCTGGACTACGTGCCGACCAACAAACACATTCTTTTCGGTCATCACTTTGCTGCCATCGCCGGTGCAGGCCCGCTGGTCGGCCCGGTACTGGCCGCGCAAATGGGTTATCTGCCCGGTACGCTCTGGCTGATCGCCGGTGTGGTGCTGGCCGGTGCGGTACAGGATTTCATGATCCTGTTCCTCTCCACGCGCCGTAACGGTCGCTCGCTGGGCGACATGGTTCGCGAGGAAATGGGCCGTATTCCCGGCACCATCGCCCTGTTCGGCTGTTTCCTGATCATGATCATCATCCTGGCGGTGCTGGCGCTGATTGTGGTCAAGGCCTTGGCCGAGAGCCCGTGGGGCATGTTCACGGTCATGGCGACGATCCCGATCGCGATGTTCATGGGCATCTATATGCGCTACATCCGCCCGGGTCGTATCGGTGAAATCTCTATTATCGGTGTCATTCTGCTACTCGGTTCGATCTGGGTCGGCGGCATGGTAGCGGCCGATCCGACCTGGGGGCCGATGTTCACCTTCACCGGCGTGCAGATCACCTGGATGTTGGTGGGCTATGGTTTTGTAGCAGCAATGCTGCCGGTCTGGCTGCTGCTTGCGCCACGTGACTACCTGTCGACCTTCCTGAAAATCGGCACCATTCTGGCACTGGCAATCGGCATCCTGATTCTGGCTCCCGAGCTGAAAATGCCGGCCCTGACCCAGTTCACCAACGGCACAGGCCCGGTCTGGAAGGGCGCACTGTTCCCGTTCCTGTTCATCACTATCGCTTGCGGTGCGGTATCGGGTTTCCACGCGCTGATCTCTTCGGGCACCACGCCCAAGCTGCTGGATAACGAAAAGAACGCTCGTTACATCGGTTACGGCGGCATGCTGATGGAGTCGTTCGTGGCCATCATGGCAATGGTTGCCGCCTCGGTGATCGAGCCAGGCGTGTACTTCGCCATGAACAGCCCGGCTGCGGTGGTTGGCAGTGACGTGGTGACTGTCGCGCAGACTGTCTCCAGCTGGGGCTTTGCCATCACGCCGGAGCAATTGACTGCTGTTGCGAAAGACATCGGTGAAAACACTGTGCTGGCGCGTGCCGGTGGTGCGCCGACGCTGGCGGTTGGTATCGCGCAGATCCTCCATCAGGTGCTGCCGGGTGAAAACACCATGGCGTTCTGGTACCACTTCGCGATTCTGTTCGAGGCGCTGTTCATTCTGACCGCAGTCGACGCCGGTACACGAGCCGGACGCTTCATGCTGCAGGATCTGCTGGGCAGTTTCGTTCCGGCTTTGAAACGCACCGAGTCGTGGACGGCCAACGCCATCGGCACCGGTGGTTGCGTGGCGCTGTGGGGCTATCTTCTGTACCAAGGCGTAATCGACCCGCTGGGCGGCATCAATACCCTGTGGCCGCTGTTCGGCATCTCCAACCAGATGCTCGCCGGTATTGCCCTGATGCTGGCCAGCGTCGTGCTGATCAAGATGAAGCGTCAGCGCTATGTGTGGGTGACCATGCTGCCTGCCACCTGGCTGCTGATCTGCACCGTGACGGCTGGTCTGATCAAGCTGTTCGACGCCAATCCTGCGGTGGGCTTTCTGGCCCTGGCCAAGAAATACAGCGCGGCGGCGGATGCCGGCCAGATCCTGGCCCCGGCCAAGACCATGGACCAGATGCAGCATGTGATCTTCAACGCTTACACCAATGCCGGGCTGACCGTGCTGTTCCTGTTCGTGGTGTTCAGCATTCTGTTCTACGCCCTTAAAGTAGGCCGTGCGGCGTGGACCACCAAGGCGCGTACCGACAAGGAAGCTCCTTACCAGGCCATGCCGCCAGCGCCGCAGGTGTGATGATGGTTACCCACAGAGGATTTGCCCATGTTCAATGACCTGAGTCGCCTCGGGAAATACCTCGGTCAGGCCGCGCGTCTGATGGTGGGCATGCCTGACTACGACACGTACGTAGAGCACATGCAGAACACCCACCCGGACAAGCCGATGATGACCTACGAGCAGTTCTTCCGGGAGCGGCAAGAGGCACGTTACGGCGGCAAGGGCGGTCCGAAGTGCTGCTGATCCTCTGAACTGCGTTATTGTTTGATCCGACGCGCCGCAGGCCATCACCTGTGGCGCGTTTTCATTTCAGCTGAATGCATCACGCCAGGAGCCTTATGACTGAGTTGCAACCCATCCCCGTGACCGTGCTGACCGGTTTTCTGGGGGCAGGCAAAACCACTTTGCTGCGCCACCTGCTCAAGGCCGAGCACGGCCTGAAAATCGCCGTGATTGAAAACGAATTCAGCGATGCAGGTATCGACAGCCAGTTGCTCGGCACTGATCCCGTACAGATCATGACCCTGTCCAATGGCTGCGTGTGCTGCACCATCCACACCGACCTGACCAAGGCGCTCTACCTGTTGCTGGAGCGCCTGGACAGTGGCGAAATCGCTTTCGACCGACTGGTGATCGAATGCACCGGCCTGGCCGACCCTGCACCCATCGCGCAGACCTTCTTCATCGATGAAGAGCTGCGCGAGCGCTATATACTCGATGGCATCATCACTCTGGTCGATGCTGCACACGCCGATACCCACCTGGCGCAAACCATCGCCCAGGCGCAAATCGGCTTTGCCGACCGATTGCTGGTGAGCAAGCGTGATCTGGTCGACGACGCAACCTTCGATGCCCTCAGCGCACGCCTGACCCGCATCAACCGCCGCGCCCCGATCCGCATCGTCGAACATGGCAACATCGACCTTGCCGAACTGCTCGATGTGCGCGGCTTCAACCTCAACGCCGACCTCGGCGGCGGTATGATCCTGCGCCCACTGGCCCCGGTCGGCAATTCAGGCGACCGCATCACCAGCCTCGTCCTGCGCAGCGAAAAACCGCTAAACCTGGACCGCCTCAGCGAGTTCATGAACGAACTGCTGGAAGACCATGGCAAGCAATTGCTGCGCTACAAGGGCGTGCTCAACATCGAAGACGAACCGCGCAAGATGGTGTTTCAAGGGGTGCTTAAACTGTATGGCTTCGACTGGGATACCGAGTGGGCCGAAGGCGAGCAGCGTGAGAGTGTGATTGTGTTTATTGCCGATGAATTGCCGGAGGAGAAGATCCGGGCGGGGTTCGAGAGGGTATGCGGCTGAGAGGTCAGGCAGCGGCTGAGCTTCTGCCCATAGAGTGATCTGCCCAACAAAAAGCCCCGGCTCTCACGAACCGGGGCTTTTGGTACTGCGTTTAAACGAGGCTTATCAAGCGCCGTAAACTGGCAGCTTCGCGCAGATGGCCTTGACCTTCTCGCGAACGGCTTCGATCACGGCTTCGTTGTTCAGGTCAGCCAGGATGTCGCAGATCCAGCCCGCGAGTTCCTTGCACTCAGCTTCCTTGAAGCCGCGAGTGGTCACTGCCGGGGTGCCGAAGCGCAGGCCGGAGGTGACGAACGGGGAG
Organism: Pseudomonas meliae; assembly: GCF_001400515.1. NCBI lineage: Bacteria > Pseudomonadati > Pseudomonadota > Gammaproteobacteria > Pseudomonadales > Pseudomonadaceae > Pseudomonas > Pseudomonas meliae. Next base: position 6,483 of record NZ_LJQT01000045.1, read on the forward strand.
CGTGGGTCGTTCGGTACGGAGTTCTTGTTGACGGTGATGAAGGCGCGACCCAGGGCGGCGTCGGCGTCTTTACCGGAGATGTCCTGCTTGATCAGCGACAGCAGGAACAGGTGGTTTTCAGTACCACCGGAAACCACGTCGAAGCCGCGCTCGATGAACACACCGGCCATTGCCTTGGCGTTCTTGACCACTTGTTGCTGGTAGGTCTTGAACTCAGGCTGCAGCGCTTCCTTGAAGCACACGGCCTTGGCTGCGATGACGTGCTCCAGCGGACCGCCCTGGGAGCCAGGGAATACCGCGGAGTTCAGCTTCTTCTCGATTTCGGCGTTGGCGCGCGCCAGGATCAGGCCGCCACGTGGACCGCGCAGGGTCTTGTGTGTGGTGGTGGTCACGACGTCAGCGAATGGCACCGGGTTCGGGTAGACGCCTGCGGCGACCAGACCGGCTACGTGAGCCATGTCGACGAACAGGTAGGCACCGACCTTGTCAGCGATTGCACGGAAGCGCGGGAAGTCGAGGATCTGCGAGTAGGCAGAGAAACCGGCGACGATCATTTTTGGCTTGTGCTCGACAGCCAGGCGCTCGACTTCGTCGTAGTCGATCATGCCGTTGGCATCGATACCGTACTGAACGGCGTTGTACAGCTTGCCCGAGGACGAAACACTGGCGCCGTGGGTCAGGTGACCACCGTGAGCCAGGCTCATGCCCAGAATGGTGTCGCCGCCTTGCAGCAGGGCCAGGTAGACCGCCGAGTTGGCTTGCGAACCCGCATGTGGCTGGACGTTGGCGTAATCAGCGCCGAACAGCTCCTTGGCGCGGTCGATGGCCAGTTGTTCGATAACGTCGACGTACTCGCAACCACCGTAGTAGCGCTTGTCTGGATAGCCTTCGGCGTACTTGTTGGTCAGGGCCGAGCCCTGAGCTTCCATGACGGCCGGACTGGTGTAGTTTTCCGAGGCAATCAGCTCGATGTGTTCTTCCTGACGCAGAGCTTCTTGCTCCATGGCGGCAAACAGATCGGCGTCGTACTTGGCGATAGTCAAATCACGGCTGAACATGGCAGTCCTCAAGGGGGCATGGCGGAAAAGGCGGGTATTCTACCCCATCGGGTTTTATCTGGTATATGAAAGGCAGTCATCTTGACCAGTGACGCCGTTCACGCGGGTTTCGACAAGGCCTGAAATCATGGACATGCCGCAGGCGCAAGGCTCGTTCTGTGGGGTGCTCGCCCACATGAGAGGGTCGAGATCGATTTAGTCATCGGCGGCGTGAACCGGGCACATCCACTCGAATTTTCAGCGATCACGCATCTATTTCCCTTCAACTGCCGGCACCGTTCCGGGCCGGACGACACTCAGTCGGTCTGTTGCCCATATCCACCGACAGTAGGTAAAAACGCCATGATGCCCTCTCAGATCACGCGCTCCTCTCATTCCTCATTGCCGGAGGTTGCTCCTGCGTCCGGCGATGCAACCGGCGTTAGTGAGCAAACTCCGCAGCAGACTCGTACCGTAGCGTTTTTTGCCTCCGGCGAGCTGGCCGTGGCATTTGGTCGCACCTCGGCTGCGCCAGAGCAGGACACTGTGCGTCTGTTGTCTGCTCTTCAGCGTGAGCTGGATAAACAGCATCCGTCCTGGCACACCGTTGCTCAACTCTGTCAGAGCGTCGCCGAGGTCGGCACGACCGAGCAGGGCTGGCATCAACTGGCAAGCGAGGATCAGGTGTCGGCGCTGAGAGAACTGCTTGACCGTTGTACTCACCGGCTGGCCGATATGCCTGCTGCTCACGCATCTCACGACTCGCTGTCGCAGGCCTGTGAAGGGCTCAGGACGGCGCGGCTGCACCAATCCGTCGCTCATTTGGCTGCCCGACCGTCCGCCCTGGCCCGGGCGATTCCGGATCTGCTGACGTTGACTCATCTGGATCCCGAGACGCTGGGCGCAGAGCCCCCCGTTGTTTCGTCTTACACGCTCTTCAGTCATTTCGTTCGCACGGCCAAGCAGCGTACGGCGGATTTGAATGACAGCCTCCAGCGTCAACCCGACGCGGTCGTCAGTCTGCTGCGCTCACATGCCGACACGCTCAATGATCTGGAGATGTTGCCGGGCGCATTGCAGGCATTGACCGAAAATTGCCAGGACGCGCCAGCCTGCAATGAATTGCGCGAGCTGGCGGAAGTAGCGGGGGCGCTGCTGCAGCTATTGCGCGAACACGATCTTTTGCCGAGGCTGGAGGAAATCTCCATCGAGCCAGGCGAGGCACCTGCACCTGGCCACGAGCCTGCCGAGCCCAGGCTGACCACACGCCAGGCATTGCTCAAGGCCGGCGGCAATCTGGTGCGCAAGTTTGATGCCTACGGGGCGCTCGCGCCGATGGATGACAAGGCGTTGCTGGCTTTGATGCGCACCCCGGCGCCACACCTGTCGCCCGATCAGATGCATGCCTTCCTGAACAAGCATGTGCTGCATCTCACGCAAGAACAACGCGATATCGTCAGCAATACCCCGCTGCCCTTCGCCCCTGAAGAAGACATCGAGGCCAGGTGCGGCATGGGTTTCGATGAAAAACTGCGGTTGGCGCTGGCCAACGGTTCGCTGGTGTTGAGCGAGGAGCAACTGGCCCGTCTTGGTGATTTGCCAAGTGCCGCTACCACGACTTCCGACGTTGTGCAGACGCTGCTGGAAAAGCCATCGTCTGCGCTGAGCGAAGCCGAGCGTGACATGTTGGGCGCAATCGTTCAGGCCAATGCTCAGGGGCAACTCGACGCCTGGCGCGCTCACAACGAACAGTTGCCAGCAGTGTTGAGCCGCTCGGGGCTGCCCTCTGATGTAAAAGACGAGTTGCTCAGCCTCAACAAAAGCATGAATGCCGAACTGGGCACGCTCAAGAACGGCGCCTCGCTCAAGAGTCGCGTCCTTGCAAGCCCGGCGATGCTGCTCGCGCTGGCACCCTTGCCACTGGCCGTGGCGTTCGTCAGCAAGGACAACTCCTACAGCTCATCGCTGGTTGCCCACTTCACCAAGAACGCGGTGTTCATGGCTGGCCTGATGATGAACGAGCTGACCAACGCGCGGACCAATGTCGATCATGGCCTGAACCGCTACTTCGTCACCGTGCTGGCCAACGCCATCGTGGCGCAGCCCACCTTTGCCAGGAACGAACACCTGCTGGAGCAGGTCGGCTTCGGTATCGCAACGGCCGTGGCATCGGGCGCTGCCACGCTGGGCGTATTCAACCGTGAATCGATCGTCGCTGCCTTCAAGCTCGCCAAGAGCAAGCTTTCCAGGCAAGACACCGGGAACGCCCGCATCCCGGAGGAAGACCATCTGGCCGTGGTCAAGCATTTCGATGTCAGCGAGCATTTTGCCCAGCAGATGAAAGTGGCGACCGAATTGTACAAGCAAGACAAAAGCATCACCGACATCATGAACTCGAGCCTGACATACCTGGGCACCAAAAGCAGCGAGTTCCAGGCCAGGTTCGAAGTCGCCGATGCCCTGCGCGCAGGGCTGCAACTGGCCGAGGGGGAGCGCAAGGCGGACCCTGACTTCTACACCAAGCTGGGCCTGGTGGCCTTGACGGCGAGTATCGGTGCGGCGCTGGTGATGTTGATGAAAAGCATGGTCGGCAAAGCCGATTACGCGGCGGATGGCGTCTGGTGCGTATCGGCGATGCTCAAACTGGCCATGAACCCTGAAGTCGATATGCAAAAGGCGGTTCAGGTCTTCAAGGAAATCGTCGGTCTGAATCTGGTGATGACGGGGTTTCTGGGCGTCAACAAAGTCTGGAATTTTCTCGACAAGGGGATCAAAGGCTACGCCTCCGGTGCTGCGGTCCTGAC
>NZ_LJQT01000045.1:10331-31869 GCF_001400515.1 Pseudomonas meliae
CCAACCTCACACTTCCCGGTATGGTTGGAGAAGTGGCTGGCGCAGCAGCCGGCAAGGGGTTGAGCTACCTGACTGACAAAGGCAAGGCGGCGCATCAGGCTGGCAGGGCGGCAGCGTCCTGGGCCGGAGATTACGTCAGCACCTCGCGTTTGGGGAGCGCGATCGGCACCCTGCAAACGGCAATTCCGGGCAGGATTGCAGGCGGGCAGGTAGTGGCGGGTCTCTACGACCGCTTCCGGTACCTGACCTGGTCGCACCCGGCGCCTGCACCGCAAGCGGCTGGCGAGCCATAAGCCTGTAGCCGGTAGACCGCCGCCAGCAACGCAGGCGGTGGTCTTGCCTGGCTTACCACCATCACCGCCAATAATCCCTTCGCATCAACCCGCGCAAGCGTTTAATGGCAGCCTGCGTGCGGCCCACGGCTGGGCGCGCTCCAGTTGCCCGGCAAGGCTCAGCAAGGTCAGTTCGTCGCCAAACCGCGCGGCAAAGTGAGAACCCAGCGGCAGCGAATCGGCTGTCCAATATGCCCGAGCGCCTCCAGCAAGGCCGCAGTGTGTTGCAGTGCAGCCAGGGCCTCTGGTTCTGCCGGCCATGGTGATATTCCCCATCAGGCCTTGTCGAACTGCACCAGTGCGCGCATCCGTTCAAGCGCCTGTTGATGGAATGTAGAGATCGACGCGCTGCTGACCTCGGTCTGAAGCTCGAGAATCACCTTGTTCAAGACTTCGACGACCTGACAGGAAACACTGTCCAGGGACGTTGTATCGCTGATCATGCTACCCCCTTGTGTTCTTTGTTATGGGTAGAGCGCTCGCTGTCATTGACGCTGTGCGAGGCAGTGGCTCAAGTCTACTCATATTCAAGGGTTCGGCTATCGTTCAAATGGACGATGGCCGGGTCGCAAGGCTGGCCCTCAATCCAGCATGAACAGCGCATCGTTGCTGAATTGCGCTTCGAACTGGCTTGCTGGCATCGGGCGGCCGAACAGGTAGCCCTGGACTTCGTCGCAGCCGTGCTCGCGCAGGAATTCCAGTTGTTCGTGGGTTTCCACGCCCTCGGCGATGACCGAGAGGTTCAGGCTGTGGGCCATGGCGATGATGGCGCGGGCGATCTGGGCGTCCTGTTCGCCTGAGGGCAGGCCATCAACGAAGGTGCGGTCGATCTTCAGCACGTCAATCGGGAACTGTTTGAGGTAGTTCAGCGACGAGTAACCGGTGCCGAAGTCATCGACGGCGATGCTCAAGCCAAGGTTTTTCAGGCCGTCGAGGATCTGCATGGCTTCGTTGACCTCGCGCATCAGGATGCTTTCGGTCAGTTCCAGCTCAAGACAGGCAGGCGACAGGCCCGTCTGCTCCAGTATGTGGGCGATGCGTTTACCCAGCTGGCCGTCCGAGAATTGCCGCGCCGAGATGTTCACCGACACTTTGGGTACGCGAACTTTCGCCTGATGCCAGTGCTTGAGCTGGCGACAGGCTTCGGTGAGCACCCAGTCGCCGACTTCCACCACCAGCCCAAGCTCTTCGAGCACCGGGATGAAGTCGTTCGGCGGCACCAGCCCTCGACGTGGATGGCGCCAGCGCAGCAGGGCCTCCGCGCCCGTCAGGCGTTTGCCGTCACCACTGAACTGCGGCTGGTAATAGAGGGTGAACTCCTGCTGTTCCAGGGCGTGCCGCAAGTCGCTTTCCAGCTCCAGACGCTCCAGAGCGGTCGCGTTCATGTCCGCCTGATAGAACTGGAAGTTGTTCTTGCCACGTTCTTTGGCGTGGTACATCGCCGTGTCGGCGTTCTTCATCAACTGGCTCAGTTCCTTGCCGTCCTGCGGACTGAGTGCGATGCCGATGCTGGCAGTGACAAAGAACTCGCGGCCTTCAAGCACAAACGGCGTTACCAGACTGGTCAGAATCCGCTCGGCCACGTGAATGGCGCGAGTCAGTGCGGCTTCGCGCGAGGTGTCCGGCTGCAGCAACAGGGTGAACTCATCCCCGCCCATACGCGCCACGGTGTCATCGGAAGACACGCAGGCGAGTAGCCGCGTGGCCATTTCCTGAAGCATCCGGTCGCCAGCGGCATGGCCCAGAGAGTCATTGATCGGTTTGAAACGGTCCAGGTCGAGGAACATCAGCACCACCCAGGCCTGTTGGCGCTCGGCGTGTTGCAGCGCCGAATGCAGGCGGTCCTGAAACAGGGTGCGATTGGGCAGGTGAGTCAGGGCGTCGTAGTAGGCCAGACGGTGGATACGGTCTTCACTGGCCTTGCGCTCGCTGATATCGCTGAAAAAGCACACATAACTCGCCAGATCGCCTTCATCGTCGAGCACTGCGGTAATGCCGACCCAGGCCGGGTAGTGTTCGCCGTTACGGCGCTTGAGCCTGATTTCACCTTCCCAGGTGCCTTGGCCGCACAATTGTTTGAGGATGTAGCGCAGGTGGTTTTCCTGTTCCGATTCTACCGTGAGCATGCCCGGTAGCTGGTCGAGCACCTGGGCAACTTCATAGCCGCTGACGCGGGTGAACGCCTCGTTGGCCTGAACGATGTAGCCGGCAGGGTCGGTAATGAGGATCGCCGATGTCGAGTGTTCAAATACGGTGGCGGCCATGCGCAGGTCTTTTTCTGCCCGACGCTGCTGGCTGATGTCCCGGCCGACCCCGAAGATGCCCTCGAAATTGCCGTTTTCGTCCCACACCAGAACCACCCGCAATTCCACCGGGATCTTGCGACCGTCTGCACGCAGGCAGTCGAACAGAAACATTCTGGTCGTCACTTCTTCGCGCAATCTGGCGAGTTCCTGAGGTTTGTGCAGCACCTTGCCGATGCGGCTGATGAGCGCATCGAAACCGATCACTTGTTGAGGGTTGGCAATGACGGCGGACCAGCCGTTCTGGAGAATCCACTCGGCGCTGTATCCCAGTGCGCGTTCCACCGAGGGGCTGACGTAATTGACTGCCAACTGGCCATCCGTGGAAAAGATCACATCGCTGATGCTTTCAGCGAGCATCCGGTAACGCTGTTCGCTGTCACGCAGCGACTGGCTGGACGCGACCTGCTCGGTAATGTCCTTGGCGATGCCGATGATGCGGGTGACCAGGTTTTCTGCGTCCCAGGCCAGCGCCTGTTCGCGCACATCGAAGCAGCGCCAGTTGTTCTCGCGATCCCGAAAGCGCAGCACGCATTGCAATAACTCGTTATGGCCGTGATGGCGCTGGCGCAGGCGCATGTCCTGATAGCTTCTGGCGTCGTCAGGGTGCAGCAGGATTTCCCAGAAGAACTCGCCCATGGCGCGCAGCTCGGATTTGCTGTAGCCCAGCGTGTAGCCGAAATGGTGGTTGCTGTAGATCACTCGCTGGCTGAGTACGTCCTGAACGTACAGGTGGTCCGGCACGGTTCGCACCACGTCGGACCAAAAGCTCTCGCGGTCCAGCAAGGACAGCTCGATCTGTTTGCGGCTGGTGATATCGCCGATGCTGAGAATAACGGCATCGAAGTCGCTACGTGACTCGGGCAGGCGCATGACCAGCCATAGATGCTGGTCCTGGCCGCTCGCGCGTGTCAGGCATATTTCCAGTTCCAGCCTGGGCAGCCCGGCGAGAACAGCCTGAATAACCTGAACGCCGATGCCGGGGCGCGAGCGCGATTCGCCCTCGATCAACGGCTGCCACGCCTGTTCACTGTGTTCGATTTCCAGCAGGCCCAGAGCAACTTCGTTGAGTTCGTTGATTCGCAACTGCTGCAACAGTCTTTTCAGCGAGGCTGGCTGGCTTTTGAGCAGAAGTTCGAAGTCTTCGTCCGTTCTGACTTCGAGTGCTTCCAGTTGCTCTTGCAGACCCGACATGTCCATGACGCAGATCGCAACGCCCGCACCCTCGAAGATATCGCGATAGCGGCGGCGGCTTTGCAGCATCTGGCGCTGGCGTTTGCGCAGGCTCATCAGCGCGATCAATGGCAGGATCGACAGCAGCAGGCCGATCAGACACTTGCCGATCAGAGGCGCAAGCAGCTCGCTGCGGGCCTTGTAGGTATCGAACAGGCCACGCAGTTGCCAGTCGCTGTTACTCAGTGGCTGAAGCAGAACGGTATCGGAAAGACCGCTGTCCGCCTCGTTGGAGGGCGCCGGTTCACGGAGGAGAACCCGCTGGGTCTTGCGTTGCTCCAGGCGCCAGATATGTTGAAAGTCCTGAGTTGGCTGGCTTGCCAGGTCCTTCAAGGCGTCGGGTGCCATGCGTAGCGCCCAGTAATCGCCGCTAACGCCACCGCCTTGGCGAATCAGTATATAAATCTGTTTGACGTCTTCGGTGCCGGTGTAGAAATAGGGGTGGCCTTGGGCCTTTTTCATGGCCTGTCGGAGAAACTCTCCGTCGCGGGATGCCTCGGCGCTGTCACCGACAATGTCACCCGTCGGGTTCAGCCGCGCGGCGCTGCGCAGCGCGGGCAGGGCAGTACGGAGGCTTGCCAGTGCCGTCGGCTGCTCCAGCCGGTCTCCGGAGGATTGCGCCTCGTCCAGCAGGTTCATGGCGATTTGCGCCTTGAGTGCCATGTTCAGACTCATCCGGTCGGAAAGCTGGATGCTGTACTCCAGGCTGCGCTGACGCTGGCGTTCCTGAGTCTGATGAAACTGCTCGATCAATTGCCAGAACAGCAGTGCAAGCACCACCAACACCAGCGCGGCCAATATACCTTTCACTGAGCCGCGCAAAGGCCTGGTCGCACTGTCTGTAGCGACACTGGATGACGGCAGAGGCGTTGAAGTGGGCAAATCGTTGTTCCTGACTGCTGGACTGAAGCAGCGATGCTTTATGTAAAATGAGCGGGCCGCCCAAAGAGGGCGGCTAGCATGCCTTTACTTGTGGCAGAGTGCCAGCCCCATTGGGCCGGATCGTTTGCCCTGCACGCTGCATTCGGGTAGCTTTGCGCAACGCGTGGTATCCACCGACTCCTGCATGAGTGACTCCACTTTTTGCAATATCGACCAGGCTTTATATGTGTCAGCACGGCCCCGATCTGTTTCTGCCTGGGTTCATTCAAGGCTCGGAACGGTCTCGCGGCAAGTCTTGCGGACAAATAAAAGCTTTTTTCCGGCCGGAGCTTTAAGCTCGCGTTCTAAATCGGTCCTCATCACAGACGCTAGGTTTTCATTTCATGGCTCAATACGTCTACACCATGCATCGGCTGAGCAAAGTTGTGCCGCCGAAGCGTGAAATCCTGAAAAACATCTCTCTGTCTTTCTTCCCCGGCGCCAAGATCGGCGTGTTGGGTCTCAACGGTTCGGGCAAGTCCACGCTGTTGAAAATCATGGCTGGCGTCGACACCGAGTTTGACGGCGAAGCACGTCCGATGCCCGAGCTTAATGTGGGTTATCTGCCGCAAGAGCCACAACTTGATCCGAACAAGACGGTCCGTGAAGTGGTTGAAGAGGCGGTCAGCGTCATCAAGGACGCCCAGGCGCGTCTTGATCAGGTTTACGCCGAATATGCCGAGCCGGACGCTGATTTCGACAAGCTGGCAGCCGAGCAGGCCAAGCTTGAAGCGATCCTGCAGGCCAGCGACGGTCATAACCTGGAACGCCAGCTGGAAGTAGCCGCCGACGCACTGCGTCTGCCCGCCTGGGATGCGAAGGTTTCGGTCCTGTCGGGTGGTGAAAAACGCCGTGTTGCGCTGTGCCGCCTGTTGCTCTCGGCACCAGACATGCTGCTGCTCGACGAACCGACCAACCACCTGGATGCCGACTCTGTCGCCTGGCTGGAGCATTTCCTGCACGACTTCCCGGGCACCGTGGTTGCGATCACGCACGACCGTTACTTCCTGGATAACGTAGCCGGCTGGATTCTGGAACTCGACCGCGGTGCGGGTCTTCCTTACGAGGGTAATTATTCCGGCTGGCTTGAAGCCAAGTCCGACCGTCTGGCTCAGGAGTCCAAGCAACAGACCGCCCACGAAAAGGCCATGAAAGACGAGCTGGAATGGGTCCGCAAGGGCGCCAAGGCGCGTCAGTCCAAATCCAAGGCGCGTCTGCAACGCTTCGAAGAAATGCAGTCGCAGGAATTCCAGAAGCGCAGCGAGACCAACGAGATCTATATCCCGGCCGGTCCGCGTCTGGGCGACAAGGTCATCGAGTTCAAGAACGTTACCAAGGGCTACGGCGACCGTGTGTTGATCGACAACCTGTCGTTCTCCATGCCTAAAGGTGCCATTGTTGGCGTGATCGGCGGTAACGGTGCCGGTAAATCGACCCTGTTCCGCATGCTGATGGGCAAGGAACAGCCGGATTCGGGCAGCATCGAAGTCGGTGAGACCGTGCAACTGGCCTGCGTGGACCAGAGCCGCGATGACCTGGACGGCAGCAAATCGGTGTTTCAGGCGGTGTCCGACGGTTCCGATGTGATCCGTATCGGCAACTATGAAATCCCGTCGCGCACCTATGTTGGCCGCTTCAACTTCAAGGGTGGCGATCAGCAGAAGTTCGTCAAGGACCTGTCCGGTGGTGAGCGTGGCCGTCTGCATCTGGCGCTGACCCTGAAAGAGGGCGGCAACGTGCTACTGCTCGACGAACCGTCCAACGACCTTGACGTTGAAACCCTTCGTTCGCTGGAGGAAGCGCTGCTGGACTTCCCGGGCGCCGCCATTGTGATCTCCCACGATCGGTGGTTCCTTGACCGTGTAGCGACGCACATCCTGGCGTACGAAGACGACTCACAAGCGATCTTCTTCGAAGGTAACTACACCGAGTATGAAGCGGATCGCAAGAAGCGTCTGGGTGAAGCAGCTGCCCAGCCGCACCGCGTGCGTCACAAGAAGCTGGCCTGATCAGCGTTAAGGCATGCGCCGTTCCTGACCGGGAACGGCGCTGCCGTTATTGTTCATCAGCGCGCTTTAAGCATCCGGCTCGATCAGCAGTATTTCAATCGACTGGTTCCCTGCCGGTCGCTCCCACACCACTTCATCGCCCTTCTGCGCACCGATCAATGCACGTCCCAGTGGCGAGCCCCAGTTGATCAGCCCTTTGGCGGCGTCCGCCTGATCCTCCCCGACCAGATGCACGCGCTGGCGGTTGTCTTCTTCATCCGCGAACGTCACCCAACTGCCAATTTGTACCTTTTCGGTCGAGATGGCCGTTGTCACAACCTGCGCACTTTGCAGGCGCTGGGTGTAATAACGCAGGTCGCGTTCAAGGTCAGCCTGGCGCTGTTTATCGGCGGCGTCTCCCAATGCAGTTTGCGCACTGTGCTGCGCCTGCAGGCTGCTGACGTGCTTTTCAGGCCCTCGGCGGTGACGTAATTGGTCTGTGCGCTGACCAGCCGCTCTACCGGTTGCTCGGCATCGGCGGCAGCGTTGTCTTCGTTTACAAATGCGCGGCTCATGAGGTGTCCTCCCTAATGAGCTTTGGGCCACAAGAGGGCATCATTGGTTTCGTCGATCTTCCCGCGTGCGTCAGTTTGGGCGATAGGCCTTGGCTGCACTGCGGGTCTTTTCCCGCTCCCAGGCACGATCACGATCGTTGAAGACCTGGCCAGGGTCGAGTCGGTCGCGGTTATCCTGCGAGGCCTGACACTGGCGAAAACCGTCAGTCCAGCCTTGGGCGTAGAGCTTGTCCTTCAGATAGCGGGGTACGTTTTTTCTGAATTGACCGGTGCTGGCACCTGCTGCGTCCCTGCCACTGCTGCAACCATCCTGATAACCGTCTGCAAAACCCGGCGGATAACCCTCGGCCAACATCTGGTCACGGGTGGACTGACAACCTGCCAGCACGATGGCCAGCGACAACAACACCCAATACCGCTTCATGGTGGTTCCCTCTACTTATGAGAGGAGTCTAGAAGGTAATTTGTGAGTTATTTGTAAAAGAGATGTAGGGAATAAGTGATGGCAGCGTGCCTTTATTTTGAGCCAGCGCCGCCCGCAGTTTTTGCACTCATCCTGTCAGTAGTGATACCACTTCACCTCAAGCATCACTTCGTTCTGCGGCGAGCTCATCTGGCTGAACTCGCGTTGGGCACTCAGGCGCAGGCCGAGGTTGCGCGACAGCTCCCACTGCTGATTGAGGCTGACGCTGCGGCGTACTTCGCCGTTGGTGAAGTAGTCGCCCTTGGCTTCCAGGCTCAGGTTGCCCAGCGGGTTGCGCCACAGTAAGCCAGTGTTGAAACCAGCAGCGGGAGAGATGAATTCGGCGAAGTCGTTGTTGTGCTCGACGCGCACGGTGCCCAGCGCAAAGCCCAGCACTTCGTCGCCCAATTGCCAGGTACCACCACCACCACCGTTGACGTGGCTGACAAGGTTTTCATCGCCATGTTTGCCAAGTACCCGTTCCAGCCCGCCGGTGACTTGCCATGACCAGGGTTTCAGCAGCTCGGTACGCGGGGTCAGGGAGCGAATGGTGGCCAGGTCCAACTGCTGAACTTGCCAGTCGTTACCTTCGTATTGGCGCACCTTGAGCTGAAGAATCTCGATCTGCGCACCCAGCGGAAAGCCGTAAGCGTTGTCGTTCAGGTCGTGATAGGCCATGCGCAGGCCATATTCGGCGAACGCTTTGTCACCGCGTGTGCCCGCACCCAGTTGCCAGGTACGTGATTCGTGGCCTTCTTCCGGCAGGCCGGGGCGCGGGATGTCCAGCTGTGGCGGCGGGTTCTGATTGATCGCCTGCAGCAACTCGAAACTGCGTTGCGAGCGCTGCGTGTCGCGTTCAAGCCCGTTGGCGCGGTAGCGCTCCAGACGGTAGGCCGCGTCCTGAATCAACGCGCGTCGTTCTTTCGGCTGGGCGAGGTACTCGCTGTTTTGCAGTTGTTTCTGATCGGCGCTGACTTTCAGCACCCACTGTTGTTCGTCGGCATCAAGGGGCTCGGCGCGGCTCAGCAATTCCCGCTCGCGAGAAGGGCGATAGTCGATCTTTTCAACCAGCCCTGCGGCTTTGATCGCCTTGACCGTATCGGTCGGGATCGCAGTCAGCCCGAATTGCTCGGTGAGATTCAGCCCGGGTCGTGCGACCTGCAGCAATTCCAGCAGACGGTACGAGCAGTTTTCGTCGAAGAAGAAATAGCTGAAGCGAATCTGTTTCAATTCCCAGACATGTTCAACCATGCGCCCGGTTTCTTCCGGGGTAAGGTTCAGACGGTATTCCCACAGGTCACGGTTTTCCAGGCTGCGGTATTCCGAGAGCTTTTCCTGATAGGGCACCAGCGCAAACAATCCAGGGTAGCCGCCAGCCAAGCCTTTCCAGGCATACAGAATGCTGTTGTCCATGCCTTCGATGTACGCGCCGAAGTTGATCGCATAGCTGAGTAATGTGGTGTTGTTGGTTTTCGCGCTGGCCGGATCGATGCGCAGTAACGTGTGGCCGAACATCGACGAGGGGCTGTTGAGGTACGCGGCCGGAAAAATCAGTACGGTGCTGTCCGGTGCCACATCCTTGTACCAAGCCTTGAACTCTTTGCAGTCCGGCGTCGGCAGGTCAGTCAGTTGCAACTGGTCGCGCAGCCAGCGGGTGCGTGCTGGGTATATACACTGGGCGTGGGTCTGTTCGTTGGTTACGGGGGCGTATATGGCGTCAAGTGTCGCGCTCAATTCCGCCTTCGGGTCGTGTGCACCGTCCGCAGCGAGAAAGAATTTCGGGTCTGTCACATAGCTGCGCCAACCGCCGAGCTTGCCTGCCTCGTAGTGACCCAGTGAAATCCAGAATGGCTCATTGGCCAATTGCTGCAAACGGTCAGCGGTAGCATGAGGTGCCGCAGACAAGGGGGCACAGACAAACAGCGCCAGCGAGACAAGACGTTTGAGCATAGAGGGCAACTAGTCAAGAGAAGTCAGGAAAGGTGATCCCGCCTTTTGCGATGAAAAGGCGGGCGAACGACTTTAAGCCTGGGTAGCGTACTTGGCCAGAGTCGGATCGTTTTTCAGAACGTTGACGGTGTTGGTGTGAACGTCTTCAGCGGTGGCGTCGGCCTTGCTGAAGATTTGCGAGAAGTGCTCGTGAGTGACCGCAGCGAAGTGCTCACGATCTTCTGGTGCAACGCCCAATACCACAGCGTAGGTAGTCAGTGCTTCGCCCTGACCCATCGCCATGTCCTTGGAAAGTTCATCCATCATGCCGTTCATGGCAAGCCAGGATTTACCGCCGTAAGTCAGTGCGCCGTTGGTCGAGCAGCCGTTGGTACCGGAGGTCATGCCGAAGGTGGCGTTACCCGAGGTGCCGTTGGTGGTTGAGGCCAGGAAGTGAGCTGGAGTGCCGCGTTGACCTTCAAACAGCATGTTGCCCCAGCCGCAGTCCGGACCGCCTGGCGCTTGAGCCATAGCGTTGATGGATACAGCGGCGAAGAGCGTTCCAAGAAGAATCCGTTTCATAGCTTTTTCTCTTTTTAGTTCAGCCAAGGGTCGAGTTTCTTGAGTAGTCACATCAAGACAGACGGCCAACCAGCAACCACCTGTGCAGTTTGGAGCTTAGGCAGGTTCCAAGGGTTCCGTGAGCTATTACAGATTATTGCCGAAAATAGAAATTTTCCGGGCAGCGGGCTACGGCTTTAAGGCTGTAAGTGCCTTTCGGTTTTTCCTGCCTTGCAAGTCTTGTACGGCGAGCGCCAGAATGCCGACATCTGCCCCGCCTGATGTAAGGATTACTGATGCCCGATTCTGTCGCAGCCAACCTACGCCTGGCGCCACATGCGCTGACCCGTCCGTTTTCCGCTGAGCAGTTCAGCTTTGCGACCACTAACGAGCTTGAACCCTTTCGCGGTGTACTAGGCCAGGAGCGTGCCGTAGAGGCCTTGCAGTTCGGCGTTGCCATGCCGCGCCCCGGTTACAACGTATTTGTCATGGGTGAACCCGGCACTGGCCGCTTTTCGTTCGTCAAACGCTACCTCAAGGCTGAAGGCAAGCGGATGAAGACGCCTTCGGACTGGGTTTACGTCAATAATTTCGATGAGCCCCGCGAGCCCAAGGCGCTGGAACTGCCACCAGGCACTGCGCATGAATTCACGGCCGACATCGGTGGCCTGATCGATAACCTGTTGGTGACCTTTCCGGCGGTTTTCGAGCACCCGTCCTATCAGCAGAAGAAAAGCTCGATCGACCGTGCGTTCAATCAGCGCTACGACCGCGCACTGGATGTGATCGAGCGCCTGTCGCTGGAAAAGGACATCGCGCTGTATCGCGACAGCTCCAATATCGCCTTCACGCCGATGGCCGATGGCAAGGCGCTGGACGAGGCCGAGTTTTCGCAGTTGCCCGAGGCTGATCGCGAGCGTTTTCACGAAGATATCTCCGCCCTTGAGGAACGCCTCAACGAAGAGCTGGCCAGCCTGCCGCAGTGGAAGCGTGAGTCGAACAACCAGCTTCGTCAGTTGAACGAAGAAACCATAACGCTGACCTTGCAGCCATTGTTGGCACCGCTCTCGGAAAAGTACGCCGAGAACGCCGCGGTCTGTGCGTACCTGCAAGCGATGCAGGTGTACCTGCTCAAGACCTTGGTCGAGCAACTGGTCGACGATGCCAAGACCGACGCTCAGGCACGCAAGTTACTGGAAGAGCAGTACAGCCCGAGCCTGGTGGTGGGAAATACCCGCGACGGCGGCGCGCCGGTGGTTTTCGAGCAGCATCCTACGTATGACAACCTGTTCGGGCGTATCGAATACAGCACTGATCAGGGCGCGCTGTACACCACGTATCGCCAGTTGCGGCCCGGTGCGCTGCATCGCGCAAATGGCGGCTTTCTGATTCTGGAAGCCGAGAAAATGCTCGGCGAGCCGTTCGTCTGGGACGCGCTGAAGCGCACCTTGCAGTCGCGCAAGCTGAAGATGGAATCACCGCTGGGCGAGCTGGGGCGCGTGGCAACCGTGAGCCTGACGCCGCAGGTTATTCCGTGGAACGTCAAGATCATCATCATTGGTTCGCGCTCGCTGTATTACACCCTGCAAGACCTCGATCCTGACTTTCAGGAGATGTTTCGGGTACTGGTCGATTTCGACGAAGAAATTCCGATGGTCGATGAAACGCTCGAGCAATTCGCTCAGTTGCTGAAAACCCGAACGTCAGAAGAGGGCATGGCACCTTTGACCGCCGATGCGGTGGCGCGACTGGCAACCTACAGCGCTCGACTGGCTGAACACCAGGGGCGTTTGTCGGCGCGTATCGGCGATCTGTTCCAGTTGGTCAGCGAGGCAGACTTCATCCGCCAGCTGGCCAGTGACGACAAGACCGACGCCGGGCATATCGAGCGAGCGTTGAAGGCCAAGGCCACGCGCACTGGGCGGGTTTCCGCGCGGATTCTCGATGACATGATGGCGGGTGTGATCCTCATCGACACTGACGGTGCCGCGGTCGGCAAATGCAACGGCTTGACGGTTCTGGAAGTCGGTGATTCGGCGTTTGGCGTGCCTGCGCGTATTTCCGCCACGGTCTATCCGGGTGGCAGCGGGATTGTCGACATCGAGCGCGAGGTCAATCTTGGCCAGCCGATCCACTCCAAGGGCGTGATGATTCTCACCGGTTACCTGGGTAGTCGTTACGCTCAGGAATTCCCGCTGGCGATATCAGCCAGTATTGCGCTTGAGCAATCCTACGGTTACGTGGACGGCGACAGTGCGTCGCTGGGCGAGGCCTGTACGCTGATTTCAGCGTTGTCGCGCACACCGCTCAAGCAGTGCTTCGCAATCACCGGTTCCATCAACCAGTTCGGCGAAGTGCAGGCGGTGGGCGGGGTCAACGAGAAAATCGAAGGCTTCTTCCGTCTTTGTGAGGCTCGTGGGCTGACGGGCGAGCAGGGCGCTATCATTCCGCACGCCAACGTCACCACGCTGATGCTGGATGAGCGTGTGGTACAGGCCGTGCGTGACGGGCAATTCCATATCTATGCGGTACGTCAGGCCGATGAGGCCTTGAGCCTGCTGGTCGGCGAGCCTGCCGGTGCGCCTGACGAGAATGGCGAGTTTCCGGAAGGCAGCGTGAATGCACGTGTGGTCGAGCGCTTGCGCGACATCGCGGAAATGCTCAGCGACGAAGACCTCAAGGAAGAGCTGGAGAAGGAGCCAGCCCAGTTACAGCCTGAACTGAAGGTCTGACAACGGCGCTAGCCGGGCGGTGCTGACGCCGCCCGGTATTGCGTTCATCAGCAATCCGTTCATCAGGGATATTTCCCGCGGGACGGTTTTCTTCTAATCTTGATCATGACTGCAGTGGCCAATCGGATTGGCGCACATCCTGCTTTGCCAGACGGATGAATACTGTTGCTGATCAGGAGCGCATCATGCAGCGTAGCCTTTGCCTTACCCGAGAATGCATGGGGCTGATGACCCGCATCGAATGTGTCATTCGGCCTCTTCCCCACGATGGTGGACAATGGATGGTGCTCTTCGCAGCCGGCATGTCTGAAGAACAGCCCTCTGCGATCAAATCCCAAGGACCGTTCAACGGCCTGCCAGCGGCGCAGGCGGTATTGACGAGCATTATCGAGAGCCTATCGCTGCATGGTTATCAATGCGCCGATGATGTACCGATATGGACCTTGCATATTCAAGCCGAACTGCGACGCATCAACAGTGGCATGATGGTGTGTGAGCGCTCATCGCTTTTCTAGCCAGTCTGCGCTACGCATGCCGGTCTCCTGACAGTGCATATATGCGCGCTGTGCGATATTTTGTCGCATCTCCAGAGCAGCGCGTTACCGCTGATATACTCGCCCGCTCCTTCAAAACACCTTGCGAGTATCAATGGAACGTTTTTTTGAAAATGCCATGTACGCATCGCGCTGGCTGCTGGCGCCGATCTATTTCGGTCTTTCCCTTGGGCTGCTGGCGTTGTGTCTGAAATTCTTCCAGGAAATCTTTCACGTCATCCCCAACATTTTCTCGCTGGCCGAGGCTGATCTGATTCTGGTGCTGCTGTCGCTGATCGACATGGCGCTGGTGGGTGGTTTGCTGGTGATGGTGATGATTTCCGGCTACGAGAACTTCGTATCGCAGCTGGACATCGATGAGGACAAGGAAAAGCTCAACTGGCTGGGCACCATGGATTCGTCTTCGCTGAAGATGAAAGTGGCGGCCTCCATCGTGGCAATCTCCTCCATACACCTGCTGCGGGTGTTCATGGATGCCACCAACATCAAGCCTGAATACCTGATGTGGTACGTGATTATCCACATGACCTTCGTGATATCCGCGTTTGCGATGGGCTATCTGGACAAGGTCACCAAGCACTAAGGCGACGCGCGATGAAAGGGGCGGGCGTTATCGTTTCTGGCATGTCGGCGCTGTGTGTTGTAAAACGTCCGTTCCGATGCATCAGGCATTTGCGCAGGAGGTTCGATCATGAATTATCAGGAATTTATCGAACACGCCCAGGCCGGGCGGGTCGATGAGCTGAACCTGATCTCCATCGAAGGCGGCATCTATCTGCTGGATGTGCGCATGAATGGCACTTCGGTGATGCTCAAGGACCCGGCAGGCAAGACCCTGCATCTTCGCTCGGTGGAGCATGCGCGGGATTTGCTCAAGGACATACCGGTGGTGCCTTTTTACCTGGTCCATTGTGTGGTCCATGACGAGCTGTGCGGCATGCCGGTCAATGACCGCTCTGAAATGCGCCTGCCGATCTCGTTTCATTCCTCCTGGTCCTGATCGCCAGCCGCGTATTGCTGCTGCGGTAGGGGCTGTAGCGGCAATTGTGCTAGGCTGCTCGGCCTTTTGGTTCGGGGCGCATCAGCGTATAGCGTGATTGCCGTTCAGGTTTTGCGCGATACCGACTGCGTGCCCCTCTGCGGAGCAGTGTCATGTCCGAAGTCAACCTGTCCACCGACGAAACCCGCGTCAGCTACGGCATTGGCCGTCAGTTGGGCGATCAGTTGCGCGACAACCCGCCACCGGGTGTCAACCTGGAAGCCATCGTGGCAGGCCTGCGTGATGCATTTGGCGGTCAGCCAAGCCGTGTGGGTCAGGAAGAGATGTCCGCCAGCTTCAAGGTCATCCGTGAAATCATGCAGGCCGAAGCGGCCGCCAAGGCTGAACAGGCTGCGGGTGCCGGCAAGGCTTACCTGGCTGAAAATGCCAAGCGCGAAGGCGTGACCACGCTGGCCTCGGGTCTGCAATTCGAAGTGCTGACCGCTGGCGCTGGCGCCAAGCCGACCCGTGAAGATCAGGTGCGCGTGCACTATCACGGTACGCTGATCGACGGTAACGTCTTTGACAGCTCCTATGATCGTGGCGAGCCTGCGGAATTTCCGGTCAGCGGCGTGATTGCTGGCTGGACCGAGGCGCTGCAACTGATGAACGCTGGCAGCAAATGGCGTCTGCACGTACCGAGCGAGCTGGCTTACGGCGCTCAGGGCGTGGGCAGCATCGCACCGCACAGCGTGCTGGTGTTCGACGTGGAACTGCTCGACGTTCTGTAATCGACCCAGTCGATCCAGAGGGTCGCTGAACGAATCGCGCTGATTCGTTCAGCGGCGGGGTTGTGCTGATGCTCCATGCTCAGTGCAACTCACCCATCGGGCGCAACGCCCGCGCATAGCAGAACAGAAACAGGTTTCTCACCAGCTCCTTGAGCACCAATGGCTCGCTGGAACTCAAACTGCACACATCCAGATCGCCCTGATCGCGTAACTCCTCCAGCGCTTCCTCTTCCAGTACGGCACACACTTCCCCCGTCTCGCGGTGGAGTATTCTCAGGTAAGGGTGGGGTCTGTCCAGCCATGCATCGATCAAATAGGTCATGTCTCATCTCCTGTGCAAGTCAGATGAGAATAATTCTTATTGGTATAATAGCAAGACTCTATTGAGATTAATTCTCATTTTGCGCTGAATGGTTGATCCAGGTCAGTGGATGTTCAGGAAGGGTTGGACGCAGAGCGTCGCACGATAGTCGCCATTAAGCTTATCGTCCCTCACGCTCCAGTGTGGGAATGCCGTTCCCCACACTCTGCGTCGCACGATAGTCTGGATTATCAGTGATGCTCGCGGGTGGCGCGGAATTTCACGTCGGGCCAGCGTTCTTCCATCAGTGCCAGGTTCACGCGGGTAGGGGCGAGGTAGGTCAGGTGACCGCCGCCGTCCACTGCCAGGTTTTCCACAGCCTTGTTCTCAAACTCTTCGAGCTTCTTCTTGTCGGCGCAGTCGATCCAGCGGGCAGACCACACGGTGATCGGCTCGTAGGCGCACTCGACCTTGTATTCTTCCTTCAGACGGCTAGCGACCACATCGAACTGCAGCACACCGACGGCGCCGAGGATGATGTCGTTGCTGCGCTGCGGGAAGAACACCTGCGTGGCGCCTTCTTCGGCCAGCTGCTGAAGGCCCTGACGCAGTTGCTTGGATTTGAGCGGGTCCTTCAGGCGCACGCGGCGGAACAACTCCGGTGCGAAGTGCGGAATACCGGTGAAGCCCAGTGCTTCGCCTTCGGTGAAGGTGTCGCCGATCTGGATGGTGCCGTGGTTGTGCAAACCGATGATGTCACCGGCATAGGCTTCTTCCAGTTGCTCGCGCTCCGACGAGAAGAACGTCAGCGCATCACCGATCCGCACGTCCTTGCCCAGGCGCACGTGGCGCATTTTCATTCCCTTGTCGTAACGGCCAGAACAGATACGCATGAACGCGATGCGGTCGCGGTGCTTGGGGTCCATGTTCGCCTGGATCTTGAACACGAAACCGCTGAATTTCTCTTCGGCCGGTTCGACGGTGCGCTCGTTGGCCACGCGTGCCAGTGGCTTGGGAGCCCAGTTCACCACGGCATCGAGTACATGGTCGACGCCGAAGTTGCCCAGCGCGGTGCCGAAAAACACCGGGGTCAGCTGGCCGTCGATGAATTCCTGCTGGTTGAACTCGTGGCAGGCACCCTGCACCAGTTCCAGTTGCTCGACAAAGCGGTCGTACTCGTCACCCAGATGGGCGCGGGCTTCGTCCGAATCGAGCTTCTCGATGATTTTGGTTTCCGTACGCTCGTGGCCATGACCTGCTGTGTAGACAATGATGTAGTCGTCGGCCAGGTGATAGACACCCTTGAAGTCCCGGTAGCAACCAATCGGCCAGGTGATCGGCGCAGCCTTGATCTTGAGTACGGCTTCGATTTCATCAAGCAGCTCGATAGGGTCGCGGATGTCGCGGTCGAGCTTGTTGATGAAACTGACGATAGGCGTGTCGCGCAGGCGGCAGACATCCATCAACGCAATGGTGCGTGGCTCGACGCCCTTACCGCCGTCGAGGACCATCAAGGCTGAGTCGACTGCCGTCAGGGTGCGATAGGTGTCTTCGGAGAAGTCTTCGTGGCCTGGGGTGTCGAGCAGGTTGATCATGTGGTCGCGATACGGAAACTGCATCACGGATGTGGTGATGGAAATACCGCGTTGTTTCTCCATTTCCATCCAGTCGGATGTGGCATGACGGTCGGATTTACGCGACTTGACCGTACCGGCGATAGAAATGGCCTTGCCCATCAGCAGGAGTTTTTCCGTGATGGTGGTTTTACCCGCATCCGGGTGGGAAATAATGGCGAAAGTGCGGCGTTTCGCGACTTCGGCGGCCTGTTGGGTCATGGGAAATCGCCTGAGACGGTATTGAAAAAGGGCGCAGATTATAGCTCAACTCGCGGCAATAACCGAACCGTTCAGACAATAAACGATGGCCAGATAATGTCTCGTGTGGGAACCTTTCAGGTCGTGGAGAAGTCCACTCCCCCGTCAAGGCTCGCAACGAAGCCAACGCAAGGGGCTGATTCATCAGCATGTTGGCTTGACGAAGCTGCGCTTATGGCTTGTGTTTTCGCCGAGGTTAAACCCTTACCGGCGACCCACCCGCTGCTCTTCGCGAACGTTATTGCCGGTGTCCTTTGCGGACGCCCTGGTCAACGCGTTCGCCGACTGAAATAAGGAGTCCGCCTGTGGCTAATCGCTATGGCAAGGGGCTATTGGGAGGTGCGGTTGTGATCGCACTCCTGGCCCTGCTGATCCACTGGATCGGCATCAGTACTATCAAGCAATACCAGGATGACCTGCTGTTCTACCTTCAGGCTCACCTGATTCTGGTTCTGGTTTCAATGTTGGCGGCCCTGGTGGTCGGTATCCCCGCAGGCATCGCCCTAAGCCGCCCGAGCATGGTTGGCCGCGCCGAACGTTTCATGCAGATCTTCAACATTGGCAACACCGTTCCTCCTCTCGCCGTTCTGGCCATTGCCCTCGGGATACTCGGGATCGGCAGCGGGCCTGCGATCTTCGCGCTGTTCCTCGCCTCTTTGCTGCCCATCGTGCGTAACACCTATGAAGGCCTGAAAAACGTTCAGGGTTCACTCAAGGAAGCTGCGGTCGGCATCGGCATGACCCCGCGTCAGGTGCTGTGGCGTGTCGAGTTGCCTAACGCCGTGCCGATCATCATCGGTGGTGTGCGTGTCGCGCTGGCGATCAATGTCGGGACCGCGCCATTGGCGTTCCTCATCGGTGCCAACAGCCTGGGCAGCCTGATTTTCCCCGGCATCGCCTTGAACAACCAGCCGCAACTGGTGCTGGGTGCGGCGTGTACCGCTCTGCTGGCGCTGCTGCTTGACGGGCTGGTGATACTGGCCAGTCGTCTATGGCTGGAACGCGGTCTGGCTCGCTGAGCGAAGGAATTATCATGAAAAGAATATGTTTGTTTTTAGGTTTGGCCTTGCTGTTTCCGGCATTTGCCCAAGCGGCAGATAAACCGCTTTTACGGGGCGGCGCACGGGTGTTCACCGAGCAGACCATGCTTGCCGAGCTGACTGCGCAATACCTGCGAACCAAGAACTACGATGTACAGATTACCGGCGGTCTTGGCAGCAACCTGGCGCGTAGCGCACAGGAAAGCGGTCAGTTGGATCTGCTCTGGGAATACACCGGTGTATCGCTGGTTGCCTACAACCACATCGATGAAAAGCTCGACAGCGCACAGACTTACGCGCGAGTGAAGGAAGTCGATGCCAAGAAAGGCCTGGTCTGGCTTTCGCCGTCGAAATTCAACAACACCTACGCGTTGGCACTGCCGCAGAAAGTGGCTGACAAGTACCCGCAGGTCAACACCATGACCGACCTGACCAAAGTGCTCAAGGACGAAGCCAAAGAGGGTCATGTCGTAGCGCTGGACACCGAGTTTGCCAACCGTTCCGACGGCCTGATCGGTATGGTCAAGCACTACGACATGAATCTCGGTCGTGAAAACACCCGGCAGATGGACGCTGGGCTGGTCTACACCGCGTTGCGCAACGGTCAGGTTTTCGCCGGTCTGGTGTACACCACCGACGGACGTCTCAATGCGTTCAAACTGAAAGTGCTGGAAGACGACAAGCACTACTTCCCTGACTACACCGCAGCGCCGGTGATCCGTCAGGAATATCTGGACAAGCATCCGGACATCGCCACGCTGCTCAAGCCGCTGGCTGACCTGCTGGACAACCAGACCATGATCGACCTCAACGCTCGCGTCGACGTCGGCCATGAAAGCCCCTCCACGGTTGCTGCAGACTTTCTGCGCCAGCACCCATTGAATTAAGGAAGGAGACGATATGAGTTTCTTGAGCGCCTTCTCCCATCTGGACTGGGCACAGGTTCTGCACCTGACCTGGCAGCACATTACGCTGGTGGGCATCGCCGTGACCCTGGCGATTCTCGTCGGCGTGCCGCTGGGCGTGCTGATGACGCGTTTTCCAGCATTGGCAGGCCCGTTGCAAGTCAGCGCCACAGTGCTGCTGACTGTACCGTCGATTGCCCTGTTCGGCCTGTTGCTGCCGTTCTACTCCAAATTCGGCCAGGGCCTTGGCCCGATGCCGGCTATTACCGCAGTGTTTCTCTATTCGCTGCTGCCGATCATGCGTAACACCTACCTGGCCCTGACTGGCGTAGAACCGGGTATCCGCGAGGCCGCCAAAGGCATCGGCATGACCTTCGGCCAGCGCCTTCGCATGGTTGAACTGCCTATCGCCGTACCCGTAATCCTCGCCGGTGTGCGCACCGCCGTGGTGATGAATATCGGTGTCATGACCATCGCCGCGACCATCGGTGCCGGTGGTCTGGGTGTACTCATTCTCGCTTCAATCAGCCGCAGCGATATGTCGATGCTGATCGTCGGCGCGGTACTGGTCAGCATTCTGGCCATCATCGCCGACCTTCTCCTGCAATGGCTGCAACGCACGCTGACTCCAAAAGGATTACTGAAATGATCGAACTCCAGAACCTCTCCAAGACTTTCCAGAGCAACGGCAAAGAAGTGAAGGCTGTCGATTCGGTCAGCCTCACGGTCAACGAAGGCGAAATCTGCGTCTTCCTTGGCCCTTCGGGCTGCGGCAAGAGCACCACGCTGAAAATGATCAACCGCCTGATCATGCCGACCTCCGGCAAAGTGCTGATCAATGGTGAAGACACCACTGATCTGGACGAAGTGACCCTGCGTCGCAACATTGGCTATGTGATTCAGCAGATCGGTCTGTTCCCGAACATGACCATCGAAGAGAACATCGTGGTCGTGCCCAAGCTGCTCGGCTGGGACAAACAGCGTTGCCATGACCGTGCTCGCGAACTGATGAGCATGATCAAGCTGGAGCCCAAGCAGTACCTGCATCGCTACCCGCGTGAATTGTCCGGTGGTCAGCAACAGCGTATCGGCGTGATCCGTGCACTGGCTGCGGACGCTCCCTTGCTGTTGATGGACGAACCGTTCGGTGCGGTCGACCCGATCAACCGCGAGATGATCCAGAACGAGTTCTTCGAGATGCAGCGCGCGCTGAACAAGACCGTGATCATGGTCAGCCACGACATTGATGAAGCCATCAAGCTGGGCGACAAGATCGCCATCTTCCGTGGCGGTAAACTGCTGCAGATCGATCACCCTGACACCTTGCTCGCGCATCCGGCGGACGACTTCGTCAGCAGCTTCGTCGGCCAGGACAGCACGCTCAAGCGCCTGCTGCTGGTCAAGGCTGAAGACGCCGCCGACAACGCGCCGTCGGTCAGCCCGGAAACCCCGGTTGCCGATGCACTGGACGTGATGGACGAAAACGACCGTCGCTACATCGTTGTCACCGACAGCGAGAACAAGGCAATGGGCTACGTGCGTCGCCGTGACCTGCATCGCCAGCAGGGCACGTGCGCGCAGTTCCTGCGTGAGTTCAACGCAACCGCCGCTTACGACGAGCACTTGCGCATCCTGCTGTCGCGCATGTACGAGTTCAACCGTGCCTGGCTGCCGGTGCTGGACGCCGAGAACGTGTTCCTGGGTGAAGTGACGCAAGAGTCCATTGCGGCTTACCTGAGCTCGGGCCGTTCGCGTGGTATGAAGACCAGTATTGTTTCGCCGGCTGAAACGGCTGCGGCAGACGCACAGGTTTAATTTGAAAAAAGCTAGTCCAGTTCTGCAATGGCCTGGGCTAGCTTGATTGGACAGTGTCATCCCTTCAGGCCTCACCGGTAATGTCAACTATCAGGTCTGTCAGTAGTCGTGCAGTGGCTGTGAGCGTATCGTTGCTTGACGCAGTAAGTTTTCAATGATGTTGCTGCATGTGCTAATTCATGTTGATTGAAGGAATGGGCAATGACTAAGCTGACGGAAAAGCAGTTAGGGAGGCGCTGCAA
>NZ_LJQT01000374.1:0-10234 GCF_001400515.1 Pseudomonas meliae
TTTTGCAGCGCCTCCCTAGGCCGAGGCGGTTATCGCGCAGTGCCTCGTTTTTGGAAGTCCGCAGCCAGCGAACGGTGTTACGTGATCGCAACAGTGGTCTTGGAAGGCAGCCTGCCATGTATAAAGAGCGGAAAATAGAACGGCACCAATTGCAGGATTACCTGCAGGTCTTCAATCGTCATACTGGCAGGCTGATGGGGTGTCTGGGGAATGTGTCCGGGGAAGGGCTGATGCTGATCAGCGAACTGCCCGTTCTGGTAGGGGCCAGGTTCGATCTGTGTCTGAAAATGCCGAATGGCAATATCGGGCAATCAATAGATCTTAGCGCCAAGTGCCTCTGGAGCCACGAAGACGAGACGCCAGGGAGCTACGACTCCGGTTTCGAGTTGTCTCAGGTCTCGACAGAATACCTGGCGTTCGTCCAGCTCTTGCGGGAGTATTTCTGTTTCTACCCCTTTTATGAAGCCTCAGCCTGAGGCTGCTGGCTGACTCGCAAGGTTTCGCTTATAGCGTACCTGCCTTTTTCCAGCTCAGATAACGGCTGACCAGCTGCGGCCCCAGCTCCCTTGGTCGAGCATCCATTATTGCAATGCCTTGAGCACTCAAGCGGTCGTGTAGCGAAGCGCGAGCGTTGAGGAAATTCAGGGTTCCGCAATAATCCAGCGCTTGATCATAGGTTTGTACGGGGGCCTGACGCAGACTGTCGAGCACTTCCTCCCTGAGGCTGGCAATCAGCACCCGGTGCTGCTTGCCAAGCTGTCTTGCAGCAGCCACCAGCTCCTCATCGTCTTCATCGCGCAGGTTGGTGATCAGTACCACCAGTGAACGTCTTTTATGGCGCACCATCAATTGGCGAACGGCGGCGCTGTAATCAGCGGGTCGCCGGGTGGTCTGCAGGTCATAGACCGAGTTGAGCAACAGGTTGAGCTGCCCCGGCCCTTTTACGGGGGCCAGATAGCGGTCCTGCTCACCCGCAAACGTCGCAAGGCCAACCGAGTCACCCTGACGCAGTGCGACATAACTCAATAGCAGGCAGGCATTGAGCGCGTGATCGAAGTGAGACAAATCACCGTCCTGGCTGCGCATTCGACGTCCGCAATCGAGCATGAAAACGATCTGTTGATCCCGCTCGTCCTGATACTCGCGAGCAATGGGGGAGCGCTGGCGGGCGGTAGCTTTCCAGTCTATCTGGCGCAAGCTGTCGCCTTCACGAAACTCGCGCAACTGATTGAATTCCATTCCTGCCCCGCGACGTTGCAACTGGCGCACCCCCAGTTGGCTCAGCCAGTTGTCCACCGCCAGCAGTTGCCCACCGTAAAGCCGGGCGAAGTCCGGGTAAACGCGGGTCGTGCTGTGTACCGGAAGATAGCGGCGTGCCGTCCACAGGCCCAAAGGCCCCGGCAGGCTGATTTCGCACTGCTCAAAGGTAAAATGGCCACGGCTCGAGGGGCGCAGACGGTAACCGATGCTGCCTTTGCCGCGCGCAGGCAGGATGATGGACTGCGGCAGGTTTTCATGTTCCAGGCCATGCGGCACATGATCGAACACCTGCATGGTGACTGGCTTGGTGCCGTTGTGTTGGAGGTCGAGCCGCGCCTCGTTCCTGCGATCCAGCGCCAGGCTGCCCGCAAGCTCACGCTGCACGCGTGGCGAGGGACGCCTGAGCAGCCAGAATGCATCGAGCAGGCTGACACCCGCGAAAGCCAGCAGCGCTGCCCGATAAAGCTCGTCGATTTTTGCCGGATACTCGATGCCCAGCGCATGGAGCGTTCCTGTCAGCAACGCAACGCACATGAACCCACCGAGCCAGCGCAGCATCGGAACCGACGGTTTCAGAACCTGTTTCACAGGCGAGGTGCCGAGACCTGGTCAAGGATCTGCCGAAGCACCTGATCCACCGAAAGGCCCTCGATGTCCAGCTCCGGTGACAGCCTGACCCTGTGTCGCAACACAGCCAGCGCGCAGCCCTTGATGTCGTCCGGAGTAACGAACTCACCGCCGCGCAACAATGCTCTGGCCCGCCCGCCACGCACCAGTGCAATTGAAGCGCGCGGCCCTGCGCCCTGGCTAAGACCTGGCCAGGTGCGCGTACTGCGCGCCACGCGCACGGCGTAGTCCAGCACCTGTTCATCAATGGGCAGCTCGCTGGCAATGCGTTGCAGTGCCTGAACCTCCCGAGCCTGCATGATGACCCGCAGCGGTCGCACATCCAGCATGTCGGCACGGGTCGAGCGGGTGACCTGGCGCACCATGTTCAGCTCTTCCAGCGCTTCGGGATAGTCAATGCGCAGCTTGAGCATGAAACGATCCAGTTCGGCTTCCGGCAGTGGGTAAGTGCCTTCCTGTTCGATAGGGTTCTGGGTTGCCAGCACAATGAACGGCTGCGGGATGGGCAGCGCCCGACCTTCGAGGGTTACTTGTCGCTCCTGCATGGCTTCGAGCAGCGCGGCCTGCGTCTTGGCCGGTGCCCTGTTTATTTCGTCGGCCAGCAGCAGGTTGGTGAACAGCGGCCCCTTGCGCAGCTTGAACTGCTCGGTCTGCATGTCGTACACGGCATGACCGGTGACATCGCTGGGCATCAGGTCCGGCGTAAATTGAATGCGCGCGAACTCACAGCCTATGCAACTGGCAAGCGCCCGGACCAGCAACGTCTTACCCAGCCCCGGTACGCCTTCCAGCAGCACATGCCCGCCGCCGATCAGGGCGGTCAGCACGTCCTCGATCACTGCGTTTTGGCCAATCACAGCCTTTTGCAACTCGTTACGCAACGCCTGAGCCAGCTGGCTGGCGCGTTGCCGCTGCTGCAACTGAGTGCTCGCGGCGCTCGTCGGGCTGGCCGGTTCGATGGCAGGCTCGATAAAGGGCCCGGTGCTGCCTGATGTTTCGGGCGTTTGATCGCTCGCGACTTCTGGAGCGTCACTAACTTTTATATTAGATTTATCGTCCATAAATCAATTACTTACCTGATTTGGCTTTTTCGTAATTTTTGTGCGCAGCGACTGAATGTTTTTTCTCTTGCCGAGCATTATTTCAATGGTAACCGCTCAGGGCATGCGGCGTATTGGTGCATGCCATTCAATTGCGCTGACATAGCTGCCGTCTGCACCAAAGATAGATATCTACGCAAGGATGCCTTTTCTGTCTGAAAGGCAGGTGCGTTTGCGTGCCTGTTACGTAAAGACAGCAATCGACCAGGATCGGCCACTCACAGGCAGTGCCCCTCCGGCTTTATTCAGGAGTAGCGCCGTTCCACAAAGTGTTCACCGCTCAACAGGCTCAAGCCTATAAACCGCGCCTGGCAGCGTCTGAGTTCATGCTCGATAGCCTTGGCTGCGCACCTGAAGATGTGCTGCACGTATCTTCAAGCTTCCGTTATGACTTGATGTCGGCCCATGACATGAAAATCAAGCACAAAGCCTTCGTCGCCCGCGGCCATGAGCAGCCGGCGGATGTCGCCTTCGGCTACCACCAGATCCCGGACATTGGCGGATTGCCAGGATTGGTCGGTCTTTAAGCCCCGGCGCGAGTCACTTGATTGCCGATATTGTCAGCTGCGCACCCCTTATCGTTGATCCGCGACCGTATCACCCGGGCCGGTTCCGGAAATCAGCCTGGAGTAAAGTGGCGGACTTCTGATCGACTGCATTGCTCCGCAGATTAGCTGGCGTCCCTGAACACAGCTTGCATCTGCCCTCTGTCTGCAGTTACGACCTGATCTTGCTTATGAAAGAAGATCAGTCTTGACAAGTTTTTGTCATTGGGGAAATACTTTGCTGAAATTCATATATATGACTATATAACAAGGCGAATAGGTCAATGAATGCTCTGTCCAACGATGCCCGTTTGCCGCTGTATCAACGTCTTCATGACCAGTTGGCCCAGCAGATTGCAACCAATCACTGGCACCCTGGCCCGTGACTACGCCGACATCCCGCTAGAGTGGCGTCGCTCTCATGCCCATTTCCATGTTGACCTCCTGACTGAACTACCTGACAGCAGTGACATGGCAGCAGGTTGCGAAGTGTTTGCCTTTCCTGAAACGGGTGTTGCACGTGAAGGCACCCATACGCTGTCTGGTTTTTTGCGTGCTCCGTCGAGCGTTACGTCTCGAACCGGTTTTTCAAATGCTGAGTGCAGCCTCAGCGCCAGCCCAACTGAGATATTTTCATGACTACCTTAGATATACAGCTTCTAATGACCGCGCTTGTCAGCGTCGTGGTATTGGTGGCACTGACCGTGTCGCGCCTCAAGATGCACCCGCTTTTGGCCCTGATGGTAGTTTCTGTTGGTGTGGGCTTTGCTACCCAAATGCAGCCAGAAAGTATCGTCGCTCACTTGATCGCCGGTGCCGGAAAGACACTAGGGGCAGTTGGGATTGTGATCGCGCTTGGTGCGATGCTAGGCAAAATCCTGGCTGATGCTGGCGTCACGGAGCAGCTGGCCGAGGTCATCCTGAAGCGCACCCCGGATCGCCTGATACCTTGGGCAATGATGATGGTTGCGTTTGTAGTTGGCATACCCATGTTTTTCGAGGTGGGTTTGGTGATTATGCTGCCGCTGATATTCAGTGTGGCCCGAAAGCTGGAAAGCCAGGCTCGCTTCAAAGGCTCGGCGTATGTGTATGTGGGTGTTCCAGTGATTTCGGCGCTCGCCGCCATGCATGGCATGGTACCGCCGCACCCTGGCCCGTTGACGGCCATCGCTGCACTCAAAACCTCAGTGGGGCCCACAATGCTCTACGGTTTTCTCTCCGCTATTCCAGCAATGATTTTGGGCGGTCCACTTTATGGCGCGTTCATTTCGAAGCGCATGAGCACCAGGCCTGATCAGGCATTACTCGATCAGTTCACTCTGGCCGAAAAAACCGACAATCAACCCCGTCCCGGCGTTTTGCTCGGCGTACTTGCAGCCTTGCTACCGGCGATCCTGATGCTGATCAATGCCGTCGCCGAGATGGTGCTACCAAAGGGCAATGCGATCCTGCAAATGGCCAGTTTCGTGGGCAACCCTTTGATATCCATGCTCTTAGGCGTGCTTTTCGCCGGCGCAAGCCTGGTACTGGCGCGCGGTGGCGACGCCGAAAAGGTGCGTGATTCACTGGGTAAAAGCCTCAAGCCTATTGCCTCCATCATCATGATCATCGCAGGAGGCGGGGCATTTCAGGAGATGCTAACCAGTGCCAAGGTAGGCGATGCTATCGTGCACCTGACCCAGCAGTCTGCCTTCCCTCCGTTAATCCTGGGTTGGCTGATTGCGATGTTACTCTCGGTCTCTACTGGCTCCGCAACTGTGGGTATCGTAGGGGCTGCAGGCCTGTTGGCACCGCTTGCGGGTGCTGATCCCACCCTCAACTTGCCCTTGCTGGCATTGTCAATCGGCTGCGGTTCGCTGTTTTTCAACTATGCGAATCATGCAGGCTTCTGGATGGTTAAGGAGTCCTTTGGCATGACAATGGGGGAGGCGACGAAGACTATCTCGGTGGTTCAATCCATTGTGGCGGTGGTCGGATTGGTTGTGGTGTTGATCTTGAATGCGGTTATTACAGTAAGTTGAGTCGGGATTCATTCGCAGCGCCGAAGCCTGCCCAAATGAGGTATCCAACACTACGTACCCATGAGCTTCTAAAGGTTTGATTTCAATATCGCAGATATCCAACGATTCGCCAGTGCAGGATCATAGGGCATTCCTGAGCGTTTGCAGGTGGGCTACCTGACGGGTGAATTCGCTGTGTGAGACGCGTTGCGGCGGGCGAGGGCGCAGGGCGTCGCTGATGGCGCTGGTGGGCTGTCGGGTCAGGCGCGAAAGCACCTGCCATTGTTCTGCGACAGCCAGCCGCTCGAAGCCTGGATGAAGCTGGCGGGCGCGGCGCAGGATGTCTTGTTGCAGGCTCTTTATCAGCGTTTGTTGCCCGCTGCGTCTGCGCAGGAACTCGGCGCTGGCACGCAGGTGCTCGGTCAGTTGGCGACGTGCAAGGGGGGCGGGCCGTCGCATCGGGCCTTCGCGCAGGCCGATGTGCCAGAGGCCCAGGCCAATCAGCAACGCCAGCGTCAGCAGTGCCTGAGGGTAGTTGCGCAGCAGCAGGGTCAGCAGGTTGTCGTGTTCGGTTTGCAGCACCAGGGTCACTTCACTGCCCTGGGTCAGATACCAGAGCAGCCAGGCATTGTCATAGTTGCCGATCGAGCGGGTTTTCCACAGGTTGGCGTCAGTCACAATCGTGATCAATCCGTTACCACGGTTTATTTGCAGCAGGTGTGTGGCATCGGCGCTGTTGGCCCACGACTGTGCATGGTCTTGCGGGTCTTCCAGATGGAACGCCGGATCGAAGCTCATGTATGCCGGGGCACTTTCGTTTTCCAGATACAGGCGTGTCAGCTCCGGCCAAGGCTCTTTTTTGCGTTTTGGCGAGGGGGTTATCAACGGGATGGGCAGCGGCGGCTGAGCGTCGCTCAGCTGTTGTTCCTGCGCATTGATGGCCGTGGTGAGGTACTGATGAACCTGCAACCTGTCCAGCAACAGATCGCCGCTGCGACCTTTTTTCTCATTCCAGAGTTGCTCGGCCACCAATAGCAGGTGCCCGCCCGCTTCGGCCCAGTTCAGCAGCCGTTCGGTTTGCGCAGGTGTCATGTCTTCCCGGTCATTGAGCAATAGCAGCGTCTGGGTGCTATGACTCGGGTCGGGAAGCCGGGCCAGTGTGTCAGTGGTGTTTACCGTGATGGAGAGGCCACGCAGGAAGTGTTCGGCCGCAAGCCAGGGATTGGCCTTTGCCTGTGGAGAGGGTCCCTGATCCACGGTTTTCTCGTAGCGCTCCAGGTGACGGCTCAGGTAAAGCCCTGCGCCTGCCAGCAGTAAAAGGGCCAGTAGCCCGATCAGTATTCCGCTACGGCGGCTCATGCCTGTACCGCCGGGTTGAACAGGCGACGCCAGCCATCGCAGAGTTGCTGCCGGGCATGGGCCGGTGGCAGTCGATGCCCGTAGGCAAGGTTCTGCCAGTGTATGGTCAGGTCATGACTGAATTCACTGAGCAGCGGCTGGTTCAGCGCCGCGATGTGCGCCAATACCTGAGCTTCGGTATCGGCGCTTTTCAACGGCAGTCGATAGTCGTTCAGCAAGCGACTGAGCAGTGCGCGGTACAACAGGCTCAGGGCTTCACGGGGCTGGCTGCTCCAAAGCTGTTCGGCCCGGCCGGCGACATCTTCAGGGAGGCTTTCGGCATTCACTTGCAGGCCCAGTAGCTGCCGGGGAGCCGGGAGGGCGATTTTTGTTCTGCCGGGCGCCCTGCTTGCAAAGGTTTTGAACCAGTCTTTGTAATACCAAAGCACCAGCCCGGTCAGGCCGATAACCACGCCCCAGAGCAGCACTTCAATCAGGCTGGCCAGGGCGCTTGCGGCCCGAAGAAGCCGATTGAGCCAGGTAATCAGCCAGCCCTGGTCGTGCGTGTCCCGAACCACAGACTGGCTTTTCTGTTGTTCAGGGAAGCGCCAGCCTGTCTCGGTTTTGGGGTTCTTGAAGGGCGGCTGTTGCAGGATGCCGTGTATTTCGCTGCGGGCTGCTTCGCTGGTCAGTGTCTGACGGGTCAGGCGCGGCGTGTCCGGTGCTGCGAGGGTGGTGGGCGGTTCTGCCGCGCTGCTATCGGGCAGCGGGCAGCTGTAGCTCTGTTGTTCTGCCCAGACCGTGGCCGGTGCCGTCGAAAGCACCAGTCCGACACCGATCAACACTACATAGGCGCTGCCGATCAGGCGCTGACGCAGGCGTCTGAAAACCAGCTCTATATCCCACGCCTCAAGAACCGTACGGCGATTGAGGTACAGGGTAAAGCCGCACGCAACGTAGATGGGTTCCCAGAGTACCAACGCCAGTGCATAGAAGAGGTTGGTCAGGTGGTCGATCCATAGCCACTGGTTTTCAACTTCGAGCAGACTCATTCAGTGCCAGTCGATCTGGATCTGCTGCGGAATAAATGCGTAAAGCATAATCAGCAGGCCTATCCACAATGAGTATTCCAGATGTGCGCCGACGATGGTAAGCAGCCGTGCGGCGCGCAGGTCTTTCTGGCTGAGCAGGCTGATACGCAGGTCGCGTTCCGTGCCTGCCAGATGCTCCAGTTGCTGCACCGGTAACTGAAGGTGCGACTCAGGCTGAGTCTTCGCCACAACAGGCTTGGCAACAGCTGGCTTTTCAAAGTGGCGGGCCACGCCTTGAGGGCTTGCCCGAGCGTAGGCGTTGCCCCGAACAGTGACTGCGACAGGATGAGCAGCGACAAGCGTTCGAACGCAGGCTTGAGCCACCAGAACAGCAGAATGGCGGCCGTGGGATAGTCCCATAGCAGTGCGCTGAGCAGGCAAAAAACGGGCAGGGTGACGATTGCCCAACTGCTCATCAGCAGACCGCGGTGCCGACCCGCCAACAGCACGCCCAGGTCTATGGCTTCCCAAGGGGATCGAGGACGTATGGCGACGTTTGACTCAGTCAGGCGCATGAGGGGTACGTCCTGCCAGGGTCAGATACGCGGCGACCAGCAACCATAGGGCGGCACCTGCAAGGTACTTGAGCAGCGGTCCGGGCCAGGTCATCGATGACCAGTAAGCCTCAATGAATGCCGCAATAAGCAGGAACAGAATGACCCCGCCGATCAGTTGCACACTGGTCCTGGCCGCAATGCGCAGCGCGGTACTGCGCGTCAGTCTTCCTGGGGCCAGCAAAGCCCATCCCAGCTTCAGACCCGCCGACCCGGCCAGGGCGATGGCGGTCAGCTCGAAAGCACCGTGACCGATGACGAATGTCCAGAATGTCTGCCCAAAACCTATGTCGGTCAGATGACCGGCAATTGCACCTGTCATCAACCCATTGAACAGCAGAAAAAACAGGCTGCCCAGCCCGAACAGCAAACCGCTGGCGTAGGTTTGAAAGGCAATACCGATATTGTTCATGATGTAGTAGCCGAACATCATCCAGTCTGCGTCGGAAGCTCTTTCGGCGGGTTGTCCGATCCGGCTGGCCGATGGGTCATACATGCTCTGCATGTCGGCCAGTTGCTCAGGACTGACGATGCTGTAGATCAGTTGCGGAAAACCGTAGACCAACAACCCCATGCCGATCAGGCTGCCGAAGAACAACAGGCTGGCGACCAGGACGAAACGCCACTCGGCGCGCACCAGTCGCGGAAAACCTCCGAGTACAAAGCCCAGCAGACGAGCGCCCATCGCGCTGCGGTGGCGGTAAAGTTGTTGATGGCCACGCATGGCCAGTTGATGCAGGGGGTCGACCAGGTGGCTGCTGTAGCCACGCTCCTGTGCCAGCGCCAGGTGGTGGCAGACGCGTCGATAATCACAGGGGAATGTTTCGCAAGCATTGACATCGGCCTTGCCGTTTTCCAGCGCATCAAGGCGCTGACCAAAACGTTGCCACTCATCTTTATGGCGGGTTTCAAAGAGGCTCTGCTTCATTTCGGCCCCAGCAGGTTGCGGGCGATGCCGTTTACATGAGCGACCGCCTGATCAGCGGGGATGTGCAAGGGTTCAGCAAGAATTGCGGCCAGCTCCCGGGTGCGGGCAATGGACAGTTCACCTTGTCGTTCCGCCAGACCGAGCACTGCCCGTTGTTCGTCCAGATGCAGGGCGAACGGCACAATCACCGGTTCTGCCTCTGGCAGGGTGGGGCGCGTTACAGGCTGGTCGCTATAGATAACCAGCGTCCCGGCTGCGAAATCACCCAGCCGTTTGAACAATGGATGGCTCAGACAACTGATTGCACCTAGCCCGTAGCCCAGTGGGAGCATGTCTACGAAACGCAGCAGGTTGCGTATCAACGACGCGGACCAGTCTATCGGCGTGCCGTCATCGTGCACCACTCGCAGGCCGAGGACCCGCTTTCCGGGAGTGCGCCCCTGACTCAGCACTTCAAACAGCACCATGTACCACCAGTTGACCAGAAAAAACACGATGGCGGCCAGGCCCATGCCGAGCTTGTCAAACCACTGCAAGAGTAAAAAGAACACGCCGATAACGGCTGCGCGAATGGCGAAGTCGATTCCGAACGCCAATGCGCGGGAAACCAGTCCGGCAGGGCGAAGAACCATATCGATGCCTTCCGGCGTCTCGATTTCAATGCGGGTGTCCAGTGGCGTGGGCAGCGCTGCATTCCTTGGCGAAGCGGGAAGGGATGACATTGTCGGAGGACGCGCCTGAAAACGAAAACTGATGCTAGCTATCGCAGCGGAGCTAAGAGGGTGTAGACA
>NZ_LJQT01000419.1:0-407 GCF_001400515.1 Pseudomonas meliae
TTGGTCCTGTTTGCACTGGCGCTTTCGGGTTGCTTCGATAGCAAAGGGGATGATTTTATCGGGCGTTGGGAAGGTCAAAATACCCAGAGGATGTACAAGCCAACTTATGTTATGACTATTTCAAAGGATGGAGAGAACTTCCACATTGATATTGCTAGTACTTGGGAAGCATCAGGCAACGAAAAGCCAATTACGAATGTACGACAGTTCGAAGCCAAGGCCGAGTCGGATACGGTACTGAGTATGCTTGGAGGCCTCGCAACCATGCGTTTGGAAGGCGGCGTCATCAATTTCGACTACACCACCTTTACCCGAGCAAAATAACGGAGGCGCCATGGACGTAACAAACATAGCCCAGACGTTGTTCAATTTCGTTGATGCCGCCCTGCAAAGCGCCTTGGTCACCA
>NZ_LJQT01000395.1:0-4973 GCF_001400515.1 Pseudomonas meliae
TCGACTCAAGGTCGGCTTTTTCACTGCGGCTACACGACGCTATCCGGCGCGGCGCAGCAGATACACACCGGCCAGCGCACAGGCTGCAGCAGGCATCAGCACAGCCAGCAACGGCGGGAAACCGAACAGCAGGCTGGAAGGACCAAGCAGGTCCTGAATGATGCGGAAGGTAAAGCCGACCACCACTCCCGTGAACACGCGCTGCCCCAGCGTAACCGAACGCAGCGGGCCGAAGATGAACGAGATTGCCATCAGCACCAGCGCTACTGTCACAGCCGGTTGCAATACCTTGGTCCAGAACGCCAGCCAGTAGCGGCCATTGCTCAAGCCCTGATCAGCCAGATAATGCGCGTAGTTCCAGAGACCGCTGATCGAAAGCGATTCGGGCGGCATGATCACTGTGCTCAGCAATTGCGGGCTCAACGCTACATCCCAGCGCTCGACCGGCGTATTGATGACCTCGGTACGGCCGTCATTGAAATGCGTGGTACTGACGTCCTTCAACTCCCAGTAATCGGTCTTGAAATTGGCCTCTTTGGCAAAGCTGGACGTCAGCATGTGGCGTTGATCGTCGAAACGGTAACGTGTCACGCCAAGCATCAGACCATTGGGCTGGACGGTGTTGATGTGGATGAATTCGTCACCCTGACGGTGCCAAAGACCATGCCTGGCGCTCTGCGCATCACCCGAGCCCTGAGCCAGCGAGCGAGCGGCCTGAGCCTGGTTCTCGGCGTAGGGAGCCACGTACTCGCCGACCAGTACACCGGCAACCATCAATAGCAGCATCGGCTTCATGACCGCCCAGACGATGCGCCCGATGGACACACCTGCTGCACGCATGATGGTCAGTTCGCTGCTACTGGCCAGCGTACCCAGACCAATGAGGCAACCGATCAGGGCAGCCATTGGCAGGGTGTCGTAGACACGCCGCGGCGCGGTCAGCATGACGTAGCTGAGGGCATCCGCCAGTGTGTAGGTGTCACTGATATCACCCATCTCGTCGATGAACGCGAACAATGAAACCAGCCCCAGAATGATTCCCAGAACCGCAAGAATCGCCAGCAATACGCTTTTACCGATGTATCGATCAAGCTTGACCACGAGTCACCTCCGTGACGCTGCGGCGACTCGCCATCTTCAGACGCAGAGGCTCCCAATAGAACAACAGCAGGCCAATGGACAGGTAGATGCCATGCACCCACCACATGCCCAGGCTGAGCGGCAGCTTGCCCTTCTCCAGCGAACTGCGCACCGAGATCAGAATGGCCAGATAAGACATGTACAGAAGGATCGCCGGCAGCAGCTTCAGGTAACGGCCCTGACGCGGATTGACGCGCGACAACGGAATAGCCATCAACGTGACGATGAACACCGACAGCGGCAGCGAAATACGCCATTGCAGCTCGGCGACAGAGCGCGGTGCCGGGTTGCCGATCAGTTCGCTGGTCGGAATGGCCTCACGGTCGGTGATTTCTTCACTGATTTCCGGCTTGGGCAGCATCGCCCCGTAGGTGTCGTACTTGATCACACGGTAATCAGCCGCACCAGGATTGCCATCGTAGCGGTAGCCGTTTTCGAGGATCAGGAAGCGACTGCCATTGGGCCTTACCTCCTGATGACCCTTCTCTGCCACCAGCACGGTAATACCGTTGTCCTTGCTCTTGTCGCCGGACATGCGTTTTTCAGAGATGAACACACCAGCCAGTTGCGAGCGGTCTTCCGACAGTTCCTTGGTGTAAGTGATACGTGTACCGTCACGCAGCGCCTGAAAACGGCCCGGCACCAGCGTGTCGAACTCGGTCATGGCGTCCTGCTTGTTGATCAGCAGCGAAAACTGGGTAGCGCCCTGTGGAGCCAGACTGAAACTCAGCCAGGCGACCAACAGTCCGACCAGCGTGGCAGGCCCCATGGTGATGGCAAGCAGCCGTTGCTGACTCATGCCGGTGGCTGCCAGCACGGTCATTTCACTTTCCAGGTACAGGCACCCGTAAGCCATGAGAATGCCGAGGAACAGGCCCAGCGGCAGAATTACCTGCAGAAAGCCTGGCAGGCGGAAGCCCATGATCAGGAACAGCACGCCCGGATCGAGCGCACCGGACGCGGCCTGCGCCAGGTACTTGATGAAGCGTCCGCTCATGATGAACACCAGCAGCACGGCGCTGACCGCGCTCAAGGTAAGCAGCACTTCTCGGGACAGATAACGGAAGACAATCAAACCAGACACTCCAGAGTTGTCAGGCTCAGGCAGCCAAACAGGGAAAAATTGTGAGCCACGGCAACCAGAGATTCACGCCGGCAAAAGGCGTGGGCATCAAAAAATATGCGGCATTATCCTGTGATTGTGTGTTTCTGTCACTGCGCACCGGGGATAGTTCGCACATACACGCAAAGCAGGCGGCTCTACGGGGTTGTCAGCAGTCGTGCAGCGGGGTCAAACTGCAAGGCTTACCGCGGGCATCCACCTTGAAAACACTCAGGCCATCCCGCGTACATCATTCATATTGCGACTCTCATCGTCTACTCGGGGACCCCACATGGAATTGGTTGTTAAAAGCGTAAGCCCAGAAACCTTGAAAACCGCCACGCTGGTGGTCACCGTCGGCGAAAGCCGTGTACTGGTTGGTGCTGCCCAGGCTGTCGATATCCTCAGCGGCGGAGCCATCTCCCTCATTCTCAAACGCGGTGATCTGGCGGGCAAGGTCGGTCAGAGCCTGCTGCTGCACAACCTGCCCAACATCAAGGCAGAGCGCGTTCTGCTGATCGGTACCGGCAAGGAAGGTGAACTGTCGGACCGCCAGCTGAAAAAAATCGTCGGTGCAACACTGACCTGCCTCAAAGGCCTGGGCGGCAGCGACGCTGCGATTGCGCTCGATGACCTGTCAGTGAAAAACCGCGACACCTACGGCACGGCTCGTCTGCTGGTCGAGGCCCTGGCGGATGGCGAATACGTCTTCGACCGCTTCAAGACCCAGAAAGCCGAAGTTCGCGCCCTGAAAAAAATCACCCTGCTGACCGACAAGGTACGCATAGCTGACATCGAGCGCGCTTCCACTCACGCCAAGGCTATCGCCACCGGCATGGCACTGACCCGCGACCTGGGCAATCTGCCACCTAACATCTGCCACCCGACCTACCTGGGCGAAGAAGCCAAGGCGCTGGGCAAGGCACACAAGAATCTGAAAGTGGAAGTTCACGACGAGAAGAAACTGGCCGAACTGGGCATGGGCTCTTTCCTCGCGGTGGCTCAGGGCAGCGCCCAGCCACCTCGCCTGATCGTCATGAACTATCAGGGTGCCAAAAAAGGTGATCAGCCCTTCGTGCTGGTCGGTAAAGGCATTACGTTCGACACCGGCGGCATCAGTATCAAGCCTGCCTCGGGCATGGACGAGATGAAGTTCGACATGTGCGGCGCTGCCAGCGTATTCGGTACCCTGCGCGCCGTACTGGAACTGAAACTGCCGATCAATCTGGTGTGTATTCTGGCCTGCGCCGAAAACATGCCGAGCGGCACCGCGACACGTCCCGGCGACATCGTCACTACTATGAGTGGCCAGACGGTCGAAATTCTCAACACCGACGCTGAAGGCCGTCTGGTGCTGTGCGATGCACTGACCTACGCCGAACGCTTCAAGCCACAGGCAGTCATCGACATCGCCACTCTCACCGGCGCGTGCGTGGTTGCGCTGGGCGGCCACACTTCCGGCCTGCTGGGCAACAATGACGCGCTGATCAATCAGTTGCTCGACGCGGGCAAACAGGCGGATGACCGTGCCTGGCAGTTGCCGTTGTTCGATGAGTACCAGGAGCAGCTCGACAGCCCGTTCGCCGACATCGCCAATATCGGTGGCCCGAAAGGCGGCACCATCACGGCGGCCTGCTTCCTGTCGCGCTTCACCAAGGCCTATGACTGGGCTCACCTGGACATCGCCGGCACTGCATGGCTGAGCGGCGGCAAGGAAAAAGGCGCCACTGGACGTCCGGTTCCGCTGCTGACCCAGTACCTGCTCGACCGCGCCGGCGTATAAAAAGACACCCTGGCGTGTCGGCTTCACGGTCGATACGCCACTGGTTCTGGAACCTGTATGACCCAAGTCGATTTTTACATCCTGCCCAGCGCCGATCCTGCCGCGCGCCTGGACTTTGCCTGCAAACTCACGGAAAAAGCCTGGCGTTTGGGCCACAAGGTCTATCTACATTGCAGCGATGCAGCGCAGCGTGAGGACCTCGATGCCCGGCTCTGGCGTTTCAGAGGTGAAGTGTTTCTACCCCATGGCGACGCCGAGAGCGATCACGATGCTGCCGTGGTACTGGGCCTGGGCGACGACTCGGGCGAACACAGTGACCTGCTGGTCAACCTCGACCTGAGCATTCCGGCCTTCTTCAAACTTTTCGCCCGCGTGGCCGAAGTCGTTGTCGAAGACCCCGCCATACGTCTTGCCGCACGCGAGAGTTTCCGTTCCTATCGCGAACAGGGCTATCCTCCGCAAGATCACCGACTGCAGCGCCTTTGAGGACACGATGGATACTTCAAAAAAAGCTGAATCCGCGCATTTGCTGAACGATCTGGAATCGATCCGCCAATTGCTCGGCGATGACCCCGCACACTCCCCGCTGCCGAACGACCCGACTCGTCCGGAAGGCCAGATTCCTCTGTTATTCGATGTGGTCGGCGCTCGCCCCGACGCGACTTATCAACAGGACTTCGACGAAGACGACATCCCGACGCTGACGCCTGATGTGCTAGCCGCACCTGTCGAGCAGCTTCAGACCGTTCAACAGCCTGCCCAGCCTCAAGCACTGCCGAACCCGGATGCCCTGCTGCATCTGGACAACGAATTGCGTGCCGCCGCGCAGTTGATCCTGCAGGACGTGATCGCCGACTTCGCCCCTCACATCGAGGCTGAAATCAAGCGTCGGCTGGAGGCAAGGCTGGAGCGGTTATTGGCCCAGCAGAAGTGAAGTGTGTGGTTAGG
>NZ_LJQT01000136.1:0-3164 GCF_001400515.1 Pseudomonas meliae
TACTTCAGATCTTCCTTAGCTTTGGCCCGGTAGGCATGGGTGTGTGCCAACTGCCATAGCGAAGTCTTCGCGGTCTCGGTTGCGGGCATCATAGGCGCGCCGGGAATATCCAGCACTTCAGTGCCGGTTGTATAGGTCAGTGAAACAATAATGTGCTGCGCTGCTACCTCCACTGAGGCTCGTTTCAATACGTCCTCGAGCTGCTTGTCGATATAGCGCGTGAAGTAAGTGCGGCTGTCGTTATCCGGCTGACCGAAGTGGTCCTTGCTGTTTTTGCGAATATTCACAACCGATTGGCCAAACCGCTGCGCCTGCTCATGCCATTCAATGCGCTGCGACTGCTTCATGGTTTTCCACCATGCAGGCATCTGGCTTTCCACCAGATCGTTATCGAGCCGGTCCAGGCGCCAATGCTGGTCGAAGTAAACTTCTGATCCCAGCAGTTGCACTATCGATTGCTCGAAACAAACCGCATCCATTCGTTGGGTGCGGGCAAGCTGTACGGCCTGAGCGAACATAGATTGCTGTCTGGTGATCTGGCGTGTATGCAACAGGCTTAGAAAGTTGCCTTCCAGCAAAGTGTATTGCCACTGCAAGATGTTGCTGTCAGGTGCAGCCTGGACTGGTTGGTCAGCCTCGGAATCAGCCAGCAGACGTCGTCTGTAATCAGGTTCAGCCCCTCGTCGAGCAAGGGCTTCGTTCATTTGTGTCAAGGATGCAAATGCTTCCAGCCCGTCATGCGGGGTGAACAGCAGCACATCTTCAAGCTCCTCCTGATCGATCTGCACAGGTTCATCACGAAGACGTCTTGCGATTACAAACGCCCCGTAAAGCGAAAGCGGAGGGCTATCACCAGCGCTTGCCGAAAGTCCATAAACGCTGTGTGGCTGCAGCTCGGCAGTATTTCCGTCGGGGTCAGGGGCGCAGGCTGCCAATGCTGCCGACAGCAGGCTGTAGTGCCCGGTCGTCATTTTTTCGAGGGCAATCTGCACCGCGCATTCAGATTTCATGCACTCGATCTGCTCGGCGACAAACTGGTGTCCCTTGGTTTCGCCATTCGATGTTGCAATGCTCCAGTAGTCCGCAAGTTTCTGGCTATAGAACTGTTCCAGTTGCTGGCTGACCTGGGTATAGAAAGTCGCGATAGCTGCGCGGCCCAGCGGTTGGATGGCTGGTGTTTGCGAAGTGTACGACGGAGTCGGGTAAAGGCCTTGCACATCATGGTCGGTCCAGTTCAGAAGGCCGGTGAAGTGCTCGATCAGACCGGGGATCAGCGGAACACTGTGAATATTGGCTCCCTTGTCCGGTATTTCTTTGCTGTCAAGGTAGGTCAGCCATGTTGTCTGCACATCCAGCTCGGGTTTGAGGGGGGAGAGCAGGGTACTGGCCAGCTCCTGGGTTGCTTTGCTGAAACCAGGTGGATACGTGTCGCTGGCAAGCGAACGTTGTGGAGGTGGTGCTGATGTTATGAGCGGTAGGTTCATGGTGCCGATTCGCCTGCATGATGGATGATCCGCTTAAGGCATTGGCCGGGCGGTTCATTTCATGTAGTCAGGGCTCACGGCTCACGGCTCACGGCTATCGGCCAGCGCAGGTCGGTGAAGGCAGCATTGGCGATCTGGTCGGTAGGAAGTTTCGGGGGCATGGAAGGTTCAAAGCAGGGCGGGACCTGAAACCGGGTATGAGGAGGAATTCATCACAACGCCACTCAATGGTTTCAGGCCCCGCAGCGAGCAATCTAAGCTGTTGCCGCTGTTTTGGCAAAGCGTGAAAGCACTATTCGATCAAGCACCCAGACAATCAGCATCGAAATACCCACCAGAGGGAATATGACGCCCAGGGCAATCATGACCACTGTCGCGGTTTTCCAGCGTGGCAGGTCGTGGCGCAATGGCGGTACACCCAGCCCGCTTCGAGGTCGGCGCTTCCACCAGATCACCAACCCACTGACCGAGCTGAGCAGTACCATCAGGCAGACCAGCAGGATCAGCAACTGATTGATCCAGCCGAAAAATTTACCTTCATGCAGCATCACGCCCAGCTCGGTGGCCTTGGACACTGCGCTGTAATCAACGTAGCGCACGTCGGCCAGCACCTTGCCGGTGTACTGATCGATATGCAGCGTCGCGTCATCGCGCGGGTCGTCGGCGAACACCGACACAGTGAACACGCCATCAGCTGTTTTAGGCTGGGTGATGCTGTAGCCCGGTACGATCTCTCTGGCGCGTGCAATGTCGACAACTCGCTGCAATGACACGGTTGGCGCTGCCGGTGCGCTGGACATATGCATGTGGTCCATGTGCTCGGCGTGCTCGCCGGTTGAAACCGGCATCGGCGTATTTTCCATGGCCCATGGCACGGTCTGCACGCTGGCATTGTTCAACTCGCCAGCCTGCTTGTCGGACTTGGGCACGTCAGTCCACATGGCTGCCGGGAAGGTGTTCCATACCGCAGCGTATTGTTTGCCCCATAGCCCGGTCCAGGTCATGCCGCTCAACAGCATGAACAACAGCAAAAACGCGCCCCAGAAACTGGTCACCGCGTGCAGATCACGCCACAGCACGCGCCCCTTGGCGGTCAGGCGTGGCCAGAACACGCCGGCGGCCGAGCGCCCTCGGGGCCACCATAGATAAAGGCCGGAGACCACCAGCACAATCCCCCAGCCAGCCGCCAGCTCGACAAGCCGGTCACCCAGCGTACCGATCATCAGCTCGCCATGCAGTGCGCGGGCAATCGCCTGCAGGTTCTTTTTGGCGTCCTGGGTGCCAAGAACCTCGCCGCGATAGGGGTCAATGAAGACATTCACCTCGCGGCCCTGCTCGCTGATCACAAACTGCGCACTGCCCTCGGCGTTTAACGGCGGGAAATACTTGCCAATGGCTGCCTGTGGGTAAGCACTCTTTACCCGCTGTTGCAGCTCGTCGGCAGTGAGGCGGTGCTCGGCCGGTGCCACGCTGAGCAGGTCGTGGTACATCAGGTTGTCCAGTTGCGGCTTGAACAGGTAAATGATGCCGGTCAGCGATAACAGGATCATGAACGGCGCGACGAACAGCCCTGCATAGAAATGCCATCGCCAGGCAAGGTTGTAAAAAGAGACATCAGGTTTGGACACGTTCAACGCTCCCCAATAGGGATAACACAGCACGAATGGCGCGCAGCCTTGA
>NZ_LJQT01000136.1:3171-38280 GCF_001400515.1 Pseudomonas meliae
CTGCTGCGCGCCGTCGTGGAATCTTTTTTTCGGGTTATGCCGTGGTGAGCGCTGGCGGTGCCCGGCTTCGGGCATTGGGGAATATAGCCTTGTGTGCATGCCCCGGCAGCGGCTGCGAGGCAAAGAAATCACCCGGCCTTGGCGGCGGGGCTGCGACCAGTTCCAGCACATGGGGCAGCGCCGGGCAACTGAATAGCAGTGTGCAATAGCCGCATTTTGCCCA
Source organism: Pseudomonas meliae (assembly GCF_001400515.1). NCBI lineage: Bacteria > Pseudomonadati > Pseudomonadota > Gammaproteobacteria > Pseudomonadales > Pseudomonadaceae > Pseudomonas > Pseudomonas meliae. The sequence goes on from NZ_LJQT01000136.1 coordinate 3,395, forward strand.
CAGCGCGTGATCGCTCATGCCCGCATCGGCAGGCATGGAATGCTCGCCGCCGTGATGGGCGTGGCTGTCTGCCGACATATCCATACTGGCTGGCATGGACATCGACATGCCGGCGTGATGATCCATCGGCATCGACTGGGAAACCAGTGGACCGATAAAGATCATCAACATGGCGAACAGACTCAGCCATGCGCCCCGTTTGTTACGGGTGGCTGATCTGTCGCGAACGCGGCGCAATGTGCTCACTTTGTAAAACGACTCAGTGCTGGTGTTCCGGAGCCTGCTTTTGTACCACGACCTGCACCTCGACATCTCCCGCCTTTTCAAAATGCAGGGTCATCGGGAAGCGTTGGCCGGTGACCAGCTTCGAACGGTCTTTCAGGTCCAGCAGCATCACGTGCCAGGCCATCGGCGCGAAACTCACCTTCGCACCGGCCGGGATGTCGACCGCCTGAACGTGCTGCATCTTCATCAGTCCGTCGGCATGTATATGCTCATGCAACTGCGCTTGCCCGGCGATGGGGCTGTCGACGCTGATCAGACGATCTGCGCTGTCGCCCTTGTTCTCGACAGTGAAATACGCCGCGACCGTCGGCGCATTGGGCGGCAGCTCCATTGACCAGGGATGGCCAATCAGCAACGGCCCAGCCTTGTACTCATGGGCCTGGGCAAAGCAGGCTGGCAGCAGTAATGCGGCCAGCAGGAGTGCGTTTTTGAGCATTGAGGGGGTTCTCCGGAGGTTTTAGAAAAAGAGTGAAGGGCAGCTCGACTGGACATACAAAACACTCAGGTAAACCTTTAAGCACACGCTAAGTGTGCGCGCTTTGTAGAGTCGCTCCCAAGCACGCAGCCATAAGGTGATGGGATGAGTGAGAGGGCAAAGTCGCATCGTTTGCGCATCGGACGGATCTCCGGTACAGGCCAGATTTATCTGGTCACCGCGAAAACACTCCAGAGAAAACCTGCTTTTTCTGACTGGCGCATGGGGCGTCTCTTCGTCGATGAGCTTCGGCAAGTCCAGGAGCAGCAACTGGCCGATTCATTAGCGTGGGTCGTCATGCCGGACCATATTCACTGGCTGCTGCAGTTGAATAGCCACTCGTTATCCAGAGTTGTACAGCGCGTCAAATCGAAAAGCGCGATCACCATAAACAGAGCCAGCGGCTGCAGTGGACCTTTTTGGCAAAGCGGATTCCACGACGTAAGCATCCGCACTGAAGAAAGCCTTTTAAATTTCGCCCGTTATATTGTTGCCAATCCTGTTCGAGCCGGCTTGGTCAAAAGCGTGCGTGATTATCCCTTATGGGACGCAATTTGGCTTTGAAAATAACGACCCTGTGGGAGCGAGCTTGCTCGCGAAGGCGGATTAACGGATCAATTGATTTTCAGCGGCTGTACCGGCCTCTTCGTGAGCAAGCTCACTCCCACTGGCCGGGTTGTTTCACGATTTTCATGAGGACTGAAGACGGTTCATTCACTCCAGCCCCAACGCCTCCAGCACCTCATCCACGCTCCACAAAATCCGATCCACCTCAGGCAACTCCGGGCGTTTCAGGATCAGGACGGGCAGGCCGCGCTCGCGGGCGACTTCAAGCTTGGGTTCGGTGGAGCTGCTGCCACTGTTTTTGCTGATCAGCACATCAATATCGCGTTGTTCAAACAGCTGACGTTCGTCTTTCAGTGCAAACGGGCCGCGCGCGCCGATCACTTCGCAGTGGTCATTGCCGGGGTAGCTGTCCAATGCCCGAAGCGTCCAGAATTGATGCTCCGGAATCTCGTGCAGATGCTGCAAAGGCTCGCGCCCCAGGGTGAACAGTGGGCGCTTGAAGGGCGCCAGTGCCGTGACCAGTTCTGACCAGTCGGCCACTTCGCGCCAGTCATCACCCGCACCAGCCTGCCAGGCAGTGCGACGCAAGGCCCAGCAGGGAATTCCAGTCAGCCGGGCTGCACATGCAGCGTTGCGGCTGATTTGCGCGGCATACGGATGGGTAGCGTCCAGCAGCAAGTCGACGCCCTGGTCACGAATGTATTGCGCCATGCCCTCTGCGCCGCCATAGCCGCCAACTTTCAACTGACAGGCCAGATCTGCCGGCACTCGACCCACACCTGCCAGGCTATAGATGTGCTCAGGCCCGAGCCTGCGTGCAATCGCCAGCGCTTCGGTAATGCCGCCCAACAGCAGAATTCGTTTCATGTGTGTTCCTTCGATAACGCAACGCCCGCCTGACCGACGATACCGCCCTGACGGTCTATGGCGAACACTTCGACCTGAACCTGTGCAGGCACCACGCTGCGGGCAAAAGCCAGCGCATGACGACACACCTCATCGCCCAGCGGCACGCCCGCCGTTGCGCACATCGCCAGCGCCTGCTGGCTGGTATTGGCATCGCGAACACGTTGTTGCAGGTCTGCGTCCGCGCCGACATCCGCCGCCCACAGCGCCAGTTGCGGCAGGTCGATGCTCGAATGGCGGCTGTGCAGATCCATGTGGCCTGCGGCCAGTTTGCTGATCTTGCCGAAGCCACCGCACAGGCTCAACTTATCCACAGGCACCTTGCGCAGGTGCTTGAGCACTGCACCGACGAAATCGCCCATTTCGATCAGGGCGGTATCCGGGATGTTGTACACGCGGCGCATGGTGTCTTCGCTGGCGTTGCCGGTGCAGGCGGCAATATGCCGATAGCCGTTGGTGGTGGCGACGTCGATGCCCTGATGGATCGACGCGATGTAAGCTGCGCAGGAGAAGGGCCGGACAATCCCGCTGGTGCCGAGAATCGACAGTCCGCCGAGAATACCGAGGCGCGGATTCATGGTTTTGAGCGCCAGCGCTTCGCCGTCCTCGACGCCAATCGTAACCTCGAAACCACCGCTGTAGCCGAGTTCTTCCGCCAGCTGCAGCAAGTGTTCGGTCATCATGCGTCGAGGCACCGGGTTGATGGCGGGCTCGCCCACCGCCAACACCAGGCCGGGGCGGGTCACGCTGCCTACACCTGCGCCTGCCACGAAGCGCACGCCGGGTGCCATTTCCAGCCTGACGCGCGCAAACACCAGCGCGCCGTGAGTAACGTCGGGATCGTCCCCGGCATCCTTGAGTGTTCCGGCTTCGGCGAAGTTATCCACAAGGCGGCAGAATTCCAGGCGCATCTGCACCTGTTTGCCCTTGGGCAACACAATCTCTACCGCATCGCTGATTTGCCCGCGGAGTAACAGCCGCGCTGCCGCGAGGCTGGTTGCTGTGGCGCAGCTGCCGGTGGTCAGGCCACTGCGCAGCGGAGCAGGCTGTTCGGCGGTTTCTTCGCGCATCAGGGTTTGACTACATCCAGCAGAGTGATCGGCAAGGCCTGACGCCACGTATCGAACCCGCCAAGAGGCTGAGCATGGGCGACGTGAATACGCGTCAGTTCGCCGCCATGCCGCTCGCGCCAGGCCATGAGTGCAGCCTCGCTTTGCAGGGTTACTGCATTGGCGACCAGCCGCCCACCGGAGCGCAGCTGCTCCCAGCAGGTTTCCAGCACGCCGATATGGGTCACGCCACCGCCGATGAAAATCGCATCCGGACGCTCCAGACCGCTCAGCGCCTGTGGCGCGCTGCCACGGACCAATTTCAGGCCCGGCACGCCCAACGCATCGCGATTGAATTCGATCAGTTGCTGACGGCCTTCGTCCGCTTCTATGGCCATCGCCCGGCAGGTCGGGTGCGCGCGCATCCATTCGATGCCGATGGAGCCGCAGCCCGCGCCGACGTCCCAAAGCAGTTCACCCGGCACCGGAGCAAGGCGGGCAAGGGTGATCGCCCGCACGTCGCGTTTGGTCAACTGGCCGTCATGCTCGAAAGCGCTGTCTGGCAAACCGGCCACTGTACTCAGGCGAATGGCGCTGGCGTCGGCGCGACAATCGACGGCAACCAGGTTCAGTGCAGCGATCTCGGGATTGCCCCATTCACTGGCCAGCCCCTCGACGCGCCGTTCGGCTTCACCTCCCAGATGCTCCAGGACCGTCATGCGGCTAGGGCCAAAGCCTCGTTCGCGCAGCAAACCGGCAATCACTGCGGGGCTGCTGCCATCATTGCTCAGCACCAGCAGACGTACGCCATGATGGAAATGAGCGTTCAATGCGGCTACCGGACGGGCAACCACTGACAAGGTAACGACTTCCTGCAACGGCCAGCCCAGACGAGCGGCGGCCAGAGAGTAAGAAGAAGGGGCGGGCAGAATACGCATTTCGTCGATGGCGACTACGCGTGCCAGGCTGGCGCCGACGCCGAACAGCATCGGATCGCCACTGGCCAGTACGCAGATTTCGGCACCGCGCTGTTCCAGCACCGGGTTCATCGAAAATGGACTCGGCCATGCACGCCGCTCGGCGCGAATGCACGGCGGCAGCAATGCCAGCTGGCGCGGACCGCCGAACACCTGATCAGCGTGCAGCAGAGCGTGCCGGGCGTTCTTGCCCAGGCCCTTGTAACCGTCTTCTCCGATTCCCACGACTGTCAGCCACGGCGACATGTACCTACCTCAATCCGAACTTCCGACAGAGCGCCTTTTCATGCCTGCGGACAAAGCAGGCATAATACCGCGCCCGACGGGGTACAAGTGCTCTAATCCACGTCCAGTTCATACCGGGTGATCCATTGAACGAGCCGCAGTCCGCTCGCACATCCTCTGCAACGCTACGCCCCTCGGCCTGTCCGGGGTTGCTGCGTATCGTCCCGGCACTGGACGGCGGGATCTGCCGGATCAAGCTGGCGGGCGGGGTCATCAGCAGTGTGCAGGCAATAGCGGTTGCAGAGGCTGCGCAGACTTATGCACAGGGCGTTATCGAAGCCACCAACCGCGCCAACCTGCAAATTCGCGGCATCGGCGCTGATCACGATGGGTTGATCAAGGCATTGATGGCGGCAGGACTCGGCCCGGCCAACCCTGCCAGTGACGATGTGCGCAACCTGATGCTCAGCCCGACCGCGGGGCTGGATTCGCGCATGCTGTTCGATGCCCGACCGTTGGCGGCGCAGGTTCTCGATGCGCTGGAAAATCACCCGCGCTTCCATGAGCTGTCACCCAAATTTGCGTTGTCGCTGGATGCTGGTGAAGCGCTGGTGATGCTCGAACACGCGCATGATGTGTGGCTGTCGGCGCTGAACCTCGACGGCGAAGTGCTGCTGGCGTTCGGGCTGGCCGGTTGCCCGGCCAATGATCGACCGCTGGCCGCTGTGCCGCTGGCGGCTGGAGAAACGCTGGTTGTCGGGTTGCTGGAATTGTTCCTCGATCTGGCCCGCCCGGAGCACACCCGGATGCGGCATCTGCTGGCCGAGGTGTCGACCGACGATTTGTTGCGCGAGCTTTCTACCCGGCTGGACTGCGCGTTGCGGGTGGATCAAGCCGTCACCGGCTGGCAGCGCCCGGCCATTCAGGGCAATCGGCATATCGGTATTTATCCACAGGCCGAGCCTGCGCGGGTTGCGGTGGGGGCGGTGGTTCCGCTGGGGCGTCTTGATGCCGCCACGCTCGCCATCGTCGCGCAACTGGCAGAAGAGCAGGGCGACGGCACTTTGCGCCTGACGCCCTGGCAGAGCCTGCTGTTGCCCAATGTGCCGGTCGAGCGCGCTGCAACAGTGATGACGGCGTTGCAGGCCGCGGGTCTGATCTGTTCGGCCGAACAGCCACTGGCGCAGATGGTGGCGTGTACCGGTTCTGCCGGCTGTGCAAAAGGGCTGGCCGATACCAAGGCTGATGCGCTGCAACTGGCTACCGGCCTTGTTGCCAGTCAGGCCGTTCATTTAAGCGGTTGCACGCGTTCCTGCGCTGCTGCTCACGTAGCGCCGGTAACCTTGCTGGCCGTTTCGCCCGGCCGTTACGACCTTTATTTTCGCGACGCAGCGCATGCCGGTTTCGGTGTGCTGCGCGCGCGTGACCTTACTATTGAAGCAGTCGGTGCGCAGTTGAACGCCGACTCACGGAGCAACATTGCATGATTGATTACATCCGCGATGGTCAGGAGATATATCGCAACTCCTTCTCGATCATTCGCGCCGAAGCGCGCCTGGACACGATCCCCGCCGACCTGGAAAAACTCGCCGTGCGCGTGATCCATGCCTGCGGGATGGTCGAAGTCATTGAAGACCTGCGCTTCTCGCCGGGTGCCGGTACGGCCGGGCGCAATGCCCTGGCCGCCGGTGCACCGATCCTCTGCGACGCACGCATGGTCTCAGAAGGCATCACCCGTACCCGGCTGCCCGCCAACAACCAGATCATCTGCACATTGCACGATGAAGGTGTGCGGGAAATGGCGCTCGAACTGGGCAATACGCGCTCTGCGGTGGCGCTGGAGCTGTGGCGTCCGTACCTGGAAGGCAGCGTAGTGGTCATCGGCAATGCGCCGACTGCGCTGTTCTATCTGCTCGAAATGCTCGATGCAGGCGCGCCGAAACCAGCGCTGATTCTCGGCTTTCCGGTTGGCTTTGTCGGCGCTGCCGAGTCCAAGGCCATGCTTGCCGCAGACAGCCGTGGCGTGCCATTTGTGATCATGCAGGGTCGTCGTGGCGGCAGCGCCATGGCCGTGGCCGCTGTCAATGCACTGGCCACGGAGATCGAATGATGCAGGCACGCGGTCGATTGATTGGCCTGGGCGTCGGCCCCGGCGACCCGGAGCTGATTACCGTCAAGGCGCTGCGCCTGCTGCGGGAGTCGCCTGTGGTGGCGTACTTCGTGGCCAAGGGTAAAAAGGGCAACGCATTCGGCATTATCGAAGCGCACTTGCAGGACGTTCAAACGTTGATGCCACTGGTCTACCCGGTCACCACCGAAGCCTTGCCAGCGCCGCTGTCCTACGAAAAAGTCATCAGCGACTTCTACGACGAGTCCAGCCTGCACATTGCGGCGCACCTGAACGCCGGGCGCGATGTCGCGGTGATCTGCGAAGGCGACCCGTTCTTCTACGGTTCCTACATGTACCTGCACGACCGCCTGGCCGAGCGCTACGAGGCGCAAGTGATTCCGGGTGTGTGTTCGATGCTCGGTGGCGCTTCGGTACTGGGCGCGCCGCTGGTGTATCGCAACCAGAGCCTGTCGGTGCTGTCCGGCGTGCTGTCCCACGAGGACCTGAAACGCAAGCTGGCTGATGCCGATGCAGCAGTGATCATGAAACTGGGACGCAACTTCCACAAGGTCCGTGAAGTGCTGACCGAACTGGGCATGGCCGGGCGTGCGCTGTATGTCGAGCGCGCAACCATGGCCAACCAGAAAATCGTCCCGCTGGATCAGGTAGACCCGATGTCTTCGCCGTATTTTTCGCTGATTATCGTTCCGGGTGACAGGTGGCAAGGCTGATGACTCTCAACATTCCGGCCATCGTCATTCTCGGCAATGGCAGCCTGGCTACCGCGCGGCGCATTCAGCAGCTGTTTCCCGATGCGCAGATTCATGGCCTGGCCGAGCGTGTGCAGAACGCTGACATTACCTACAGCGAATTCGGTAGCACGCTGCGTCAGTTGTATCAGCAAAACACCCCTATTATCGCCCTGTGTGCCGCTGGCATAGTGATTCGCACCCTGGCCCCGCTGCTGTTGGAGAAGGGCGTCGAGCCGCCGGTACTCGCCGTAGCTGAGGACGGTAGTGCAGTGGTGCCACTGCTTGGTGGCCTGGGCGGGGTCAATGTCATGGCGCGCAGCATTGCCAACGGGCTTGGCGTTGCACCGGCAATCACCACCAGCGGCGAATTGCGCTTCGGCACCTGCCTGCTCAACCCGCCCAGCGGCTATGCACTGGGCGACCTGGAGCTGGGCAAGCGTTTTGTTTCCGACTTGCTCTCCGGCGAACCGGTGCGCATTGAAGGCGAGGCACCCTGGCTGGAGCGAGCGCAACTGCCCGAAGACCCGCAGGCTGAGCTGACGATTCATGTCGGCTGCGCCCTACGTGAGCCCGCTCCCCATGAATTACTGATCTACCCGCGCAGTGTACTGGTCGCCGTCAGCGAAATAACCGCTGAACTGGCTATGCGGGTCCGCTCGGCGTTGCACGACGCAAGCATTGCCGAGCAATCCCTGGCTTGCCTGCTGGCCAGCGAAGAGCAGATGGCCAATGCGCAGTTGCATCAGGCAGCCAGCGAGCTGGGCGTCCCGGTGCGCTTCGACAAGGCTGGGGCGGCCAGCGAAATGGCCTCCCGCTGCGTGCCGCAACGGTTGCCGCCACTCAGCATCGACGACATGGCGATTGCCGTCGCGACTCAACCGCTGGATGTGCAGAACATCGGCCGTGGGCGTGGCCGGCTTGCAGTCATCGGCCTGGGCCCCGGCGCAGCGGACCTTATGGTGCCTGCCGTCAAGGCTGAACTGGCACGCGCCAATGATGTGCTGGGTTACGAAACCTACGTGCGCATGGCCGGGCCGTTTCGTGCCGATCAGGTACTGCATTGCACCGACAATCGCGAAGAAATGCTGCGTGCCCGGCATGCCTTCGAACTGGCCGCGCAAGGTCGTTCGGTGGTTGTGGTGTCGTCCGGTGATCCGGGCGTGTTCGCCATGGCCTCGGCAGTGCTTGAAGCGCTGCACGAGTCCGGCAACCCGCACTGGCACTCGGTCGAGCTGGAGATTCTCCCGGGTGTCTCGGCTTCTCTGGCAACCGCCGCTCAGGCTGGTGCGGCGTTGGGGCATGATTTCTGTGTGTTGTCGCTGTCCGATAACCTCAAGCCTTGGGAGATCATCGAAAAGCGTCTGGACCTTGCCTGTCAGGCAGACCTTGCGCTGGCCTTCTACAACCCGACTTCCCGTTCACGACCCTGGCAACTGGGGCGTGCGCTGGAGATAGTTCGCCAGCACCGCACTCCTGAAACGCCCGTCACGCTTGGGCGCGACATCGGTCGTCCTGGCCAGACACTGCGCGTCATTACGCTGGGTGAACTGACGCCGGAGCAGGTGGACATGCGAACCATGGTGCTGATCGGCTCTTCCCTGACCTGCACCTTTCCTCGCAACGAAGGCGGCAATTGGGTCTACACGCCCCGCTGGTATGGCGCGAAACCTACAGCCTGAGCCCATAGGCTTGTCGTACCTGTATCGAATTTACTGTGGGAAAGTGCTGAAACCTCTGCGTATCAACAGGCATTCAGGCCGAGTTTTCGGCCTGGCTGCTTGCGCGAACGGATGTTCTTCAAGTTGCCAGGCTTGTGGCTTTTTTCTCTGTCCTGCCACGGATTTTTCTTTCGCCCGCTGTTTACCGAGGGCTGAGCACAGCTTGAGTTTTGCGCGCGCCATCGAGTGTTGCCGCGGCAGTTGAAAAAGCCATCAATAGACCGCTCGAAAGTGCCGGAAAAACGGCCTGATTTATTTGATTAGTCTCGTATCTGTCCACAAGGACTCACGAATTAAAGGACTAAATGAAATGAAACAGGACAATACGATGAGCATGACCGACAACCTTGATTACATTGCCGCTTGTGAGCTGGCTGAATGCCCTGCTTCGTCCATCGCCCACGCAGCAGCCATAAAGCCTGAATTGCTTCTGGCCAGTGACGAGACTGACTTTGACCCAGGCGATGAAGCTGCCAAGGGTGCTGTGGTTGCAAGCAGTCTGCTGGCATTTGCCGAGGGCGTTTCGCGGCAGAGCAAGCAAGACGTCATGGACTCCTTTCTGTTTGCCACCCTTGTGGCCAACAAGGCGTTCAGCCCTGAAACCCAGGGTGATCAGTGGTACGACAAATTCAACGAAGTACTCTCGAAGGTTGGCTGGCTTTCCACCCATTGGAACTATGCCCGCTATCGTGCTACCCAGCAGCGTTTCACCATGGACGAAGTCGGCCTTGAGATCCTTGGCTCGGCTGTTGCGGCTGCCGCTTTGCCTGGGCCTGCATCGCTGCTGATGCTCAAGGTCGCTGCGGATGCAATCGCTGCACTGAAAGCTAAAAAAGAGCCTCTGCGCCTGTTTGAAGGCCAGACAAAAACCCACCGCGGAGGCAGTTTCCGTATTGCCTCGTGCATCGAGTCCGATGACAAGACCGTGACTCTGTCCATGGGCGCGGTCAGCTTCCAGACCGACAGTGATGTCACCAATGTCCTGTTCTGGGAGTGGCAGGACACAAACGTTGAAACCTGGAAAGGCGAGGACAACCTGGTGCTCAACACGAGCCTGTATTCGCGCCATCGCGACCTGATCCAGCAAAAGCTGAGCGACAACGCCAAGAGCGCGATCGAAGAGTTTGAAATCTGATCGGGTTATTTGCGGAGGCACGGGTTGCCTCCGCTTTCGGGATAAAAAGGAATTTCTCCCATGAAGCAGGAATTGGATGCCGCAGTCGTCAATGCCGGCTGTTTGCTGTTTTTCCCCACGTCGCAGCAGGTCGCGCCGAAAAACGATGTGCTGGACTCGATGCTGTATGTGCAGTTGGCAGCATCGAAGCAGCACCCCAGGTTCGCCGAGTTCGGAAAATGGAATGAAACCCGCCTTGCTGCGGCTCTGCGTTTCGGCTGGGTGCTGAATGCCAGCGAACACGTCAGCGAGCCTTTGCCGGTAGATGCTGTCCGAACCGTATGGGGTTGCCTCGAGCGTGCCCTTGCACCGTCAGTGTCAGCGCAGACCCTGCAGGACGCAGGAACATTGATGCGTAAAGTGTGCAAGCAATCGGCTCATAACACGGCGCTTCAGTTGCTGCGTAGCCAGACGGTACAGAGCGGTTTGAATCATGCGGGAAAATTGCAGGTCGGCGTAGTCCTGCAACTGGGGTTCTTCGACGATCAGCACAACCTGACGCTGGCGCAGCTTCAGTTCGCCACACGTCAGCCGTTGCCATCCGGTTTTCTTTTCGAAGTACTCGAACCGCAAAGTGTCTACGGCAACATCGCTGTGACCGTTTATAAAATGCAATTGATTGAACAGGTCTATTCGCAGTTTCGCGATGACATCGACACGGCGTTGTCGAGCAGGCGTCCCGGCATGATCATGTCGCTTGGGGAAACGCCTTATGTCTGATCTGGATGAGACCCTGCTGGCAGGGGCCAATCTCCTGTCGTTCGCCCGTAACGTCGAGCCCGGTTTGCGTCAGGACGTACAGGACTGTCTGCATCACGCGAAACTTGTCGCCGATGACCAGCATTCCCCGCGCATGGCCTGGCGTTCATGGCTGGACGCTTACCAGCAAGCCATTCTTGCAACGGGTGGACGGCGCAGCGCGGTGATTAACGACGTGCGCTTGAGAATTCACAGTTTCAGGGACATTGGCAAATTGCAGCTTCCAATGGTCAATAACTCCGTCGAGCTTCGCCGGCCCTATCGCAGCTCACTCGACAGGCTGCTGAGCAGTAACCATGCGAAGACATTTTTCAGCAGCTGGTTTACGTCTGGACGTTCTGAAAGCTTTCAACTCATGCCTTGTGCAATGCACAGCGAAGACGAGGTGATGATCCTGTTGTGCAGCCTGCAGATGACCACCGTTGCGTCGAGGCCAGCGCTTTATTTCTGGCAGATTCTTGGCGGAGAAATGCAAGTACATGCTGTTGGTACTGCGTTTCGGTTCAGTCGCAAGAGCTTCGAACCTTTTCGCCAGACTGTTCAGGACATGCTGGCTGATCGTGCTGCCGCTGAAATCATCAATTTATAACGACGGTCAAGTTCCCATGGAAGGGAGTTACTCAAATGAAAGCAGGCACAGGCAATGCGGCGTATCTGGGCGATATCCCCAGTATGGTGACGTTTCTTCCGGGGCTTACAAGTGAGGAGCGCACGGACATTCAGGATGTACTTCTGGATGCGCAGTTGTTCGCAGGTAAGCAGCTTGATTTCAAGACGCAGTGGAGCAGTTGGATGCATTACTACCGCAGCCGGCTCAAGACACGTGGCATACAGCAAAAAGGCGTGGTTCTGGGCGACTCACTGGTCGTAAGCAATGTCGATGATTTGTTACAGGCGACCTTCAAGGTCAGCAGTCCAGCGGACCGCAAGCGCCTTGGCGGCATGGTGCAGCGCGCTGTCGCAGCATTGGGAGTGAATCAGGCGGCAGAGTCTTACTTTAAAAACGGCTTTGAACAAGGCCGTCTGGGCAGCTTCCAGGTAGTGCCCTGCGAGAAGTATGAACCTGATCGGGTACTTCTGTTGCTGTGCAGTCTGCATCTGAGCGTGGACGAGCACGCGGCAGGTAGCCGACGGCTGCTGTTTCACTTCAAGGGCGGCAGTTACACCTTTGACCGCAAGATTTACGCCGCACATCGTAATGATGTAACGCGGTATCTGGACGGCAGGGCGCAAGGGCTGGTGCGGGCTGCACGTATCTGAGTTGTATCAGGGCAGCAGATAGCCCCTTATACCGCTAAAGATGATTTGTGCCGCCAACGCACAGACGAACAACCCCATCAGGCGGCTGACAATCTGCAAACCCTGATCGCCCAGGATACGTTCGATACGGTTGGAGAGGTAAAGCACCACGCCAACCGTGAGGCTGGCCAGTGCAATACTCAGGATGGCAGTGAGTTTGTCATCCCAATGAGGCTGACTGACGCCCATGACCAGTAGCGCACCGATGGTGCCGGGGCCGACGGTAAGGGGAATGGTCAGCGGAACAATGGTCACATCCTGCTGGATATTATCGGTCTGGACGGCTGATTTGCCTTGGGCCATACCCAGCGCGGATATGAACAGCACGCTGCCAGCCCCAATCCTGAAGGCATCGACCGTGATTCCGAATACATCGAAAATCACTCTACCGAACAGATACAGCAAGATGCTGGAAATCAGTGTCGCCAGCGCTACCTTCCAGGCCAGACGCCGCTGTTCCTTGCGCGAGTGACCGCGGGTCAGGCTGATGAAGCAGGAAAGAACGAAAAACGGGCTGTAAAGCACCAGCATTTTCAGATAGACGCTGAACAACACGTGAAGCATGGCTTCGACTCACAGCAGCAGGTGGATGGCAGCGCCAGTCTATCAGGCCACTGTGTGCCTTTCCCGTTGCTGTCAGTTTCTTCGATACTGCTCACCGTCCGAAGGCAGTCCGCGAGCCTTGTCGCGGTGTGCTACCCAGTGTTCGACCAGTTCGCGCAGTTGCGACAGCTCGATAGGTTTGGCCATGTGACCGTCCATACCTGCCTGGCGTGCACGATCCTTGTGTTCAGTGAGAATATGCGCAGTCAGTGCAACGACCGGTGTGCGCACCCGCTGATTGCCGACTTCCCAGGCACGCAATTGCTCGGTTGCCGAGAAACCGTCGAGTATCGGCATTTCACAGTCCATCAGTACCAGGTCATAACGCTGCGCCTTCATGGCACGCAGCGCTTCTTCGCCGTTGCTCGCCGTATCGGGATTCAGGTTGAGCTTGCCGAGCATGCCGCGGATCACTTTGGTCGAAATGCTGTTGTCTTCGGCTACCAGAATCCGGAAGTCGCCCGGTACGCTGACCGGCGTATTGATGACCGGGCCAGGCTTTTGTGCAGCAACGCCCTTGTTCAACTGGGTCAGTTCATCTGCCAGCGTCGTCTTGAGCGTGTAGCCCGCCACCGGTTTGGCCAGAATGCGCTTGATACCGGAGTTGCGAGCAATGATCTTGCTTGGGGCATTGCTGATACCGGTAAGCATGATCAACAGAATGTCATGATTCAGACTTGGGTCTTCCTTGATCTTGGCGGCCAGTTGCATGCCGGTCATGCCGGGCATGTTCTGGTCGAGCAGGACCACATCGAAATAGTCGCGCAGATGCGCCTTGGTCCGCAGCAAGGCCAGTGCCTCCTTGCCGGACGCCACTGCACTGACATTCAGGCCCCAGGCGCTGCATTGCTGGACCAGCACCTTGCGGCAGGTATCGTTGTCGTCAACCACCAGCACTCTGGCATCTTTCAGCGGGCTGTCCAGATCGATGGTCGGCTGCTCCAGCAGCTTTGCGTCCAGCGGCAGGTTCAGCCATAACGTGTTGCCCTGGGTGCCGCTGTTCTGAATACCGAATTCACCGTCCATCAGGATGATCAACTGGCGGGCGATGACCAGCCCCAGGTGACCACCGAGCCTGCTGCTGGCCAGGAAGTTCCGGCTGTGCAGTTCGGCGTGCAGCAACTCTTCACGTTCTTCGTCGGAAAGCGATTCACCGCTGTCCTGCACCGAAATACGCAAACGCGTCTTTCCGTTTTTCGAAGACTCAAGGGCGACGGCCAGAAGAATTTCACCTTCGTCAGTCTTCTTCAGGGCATTTTCCAGAAGGCTCAACAGCGTCTGGCGCAGGCGAGTCGGGTCACCATTGATAACCCGTGGCACCTGGGGCTGGATCTGGCTGATCAGCTCGACCTGCTGCTGCTCGGCCTTGGCGCGGAAGATGTTCAGGCAGTCCTCGACCAGCGCGCCGATGTCGAACTGCACATCGTCCAGTTCTATCTGCCCTGACTCGAGCTTGGTGATGTCCAGAATCTCGTTGATCAGCGTCAGCAGTTCGTTACCGGCACTGTGAATGGTCTGCACATAGTCGCGCTGCTTGACTGACAGCGGCGTACCGAGCAGCAGTTCGGTCATGCCCAGCACGCCATTCATGGGGGTGCGAATCTCGTGACTGATCTTGGCCAGAAATTCGGCTTTGGCGTTGATTTCGGCGGTACTCGCAGCCTGATCACGGCTGAGGCTGAAGCGGTCTTCGGTGATGCTGCGATGGCGTTCGCTAAGGGCCAGGCTCATCGACAGACCGCTGATGCAGAACACGCTGAGCAGCGCGAGTATCAGCCACTGTGGCGGCACCAGACTCAGCCACAGCAGGCCCGGCAGAACCACCATGTAACCAATGTTGAAAATGATCATCCCGAGGACAAACAGACGCGCCGAACGATAGCCTTTCTGCCAGTGCCACATCGACACCGCCAGAATGCTCAACGTCGTCAACGAGACCAGGCCGAAAGTCAGAATATTGATCGGCAGTCTGTCGTCCAGCAGTACCAGCACAGTACCGATGCCCATGAGCACGGCGTTGCCCAGCAATAGACGATCCAGTTTGCGGGCGTTGCGATGGACGAAGAAGCAGTAGGTGTAGATCAGGCCTGCGACAGCCGCCAGCAACAGCGCAATGTGCGCACTGGGAGTCTGTGCGATATTCCACGGGTCAATCGGTCGCAGCAGGTTAAGCAGCAACAGGGCACTGAGCCCGAGCAGTGCTTCACAGGCGGCGAGCCATAGATTGCTACGCGAACGTGTATGCCCGTAGCGCGTCAGGTTCTGCACAATGAGCATCGACAGCGCACCGAAAAGCAGCCCGAACAGGAACGGCTCGGTCTCGTCGGCGGCGCTTTTGATGGCCGGCTCCAGGGTAATGCTGGGGCGCATTTTCTGGGTGGAGACCAGCTTCAGGTAGATATCCAGCGTGTTCGAACTCTGCGGGATCGGCAGCAGGAAATCGTTCGAAGGCAGACGCTGATCTTCCTTGGGCACCTCGTTGCCGGTGCGCAGGTGATCAATCTGTTGATCGCCATCCATGACATACATGTCCGCGCTGGCGAGGTCCGGAGCGAAGATGCGCAGAAGCTGCTCGTGCTGGGTAGGCAGCATGCGGTAATGCAGCCATACCGCACTGTCACGTTCCGCTGCAGTGACTCGTTCCAGCTCGGTAGGACTGAATTGATTCTGATAGCGCGCCGAACGAATTTCATCCAGCGTCAGGTGAGCCTTTTCGTCGAGCAGCGTCGACCAACCTGCGCCATGCTCGGCCTGTGCCGAAAGCATGAACAGCAGGGTCAGCAGCCCAGCGATTGAGGCTATGGCAATCCTGAGCCAGCGCACAATGAAATCCCTTCGTGAGTGAATGCCTGGTAAAACCGCGAATGCCGGTTCAATCGGCCTGCCTCTGATTGAAGAGGCAGGCCTGATCGATTATTCCAGCTCTTCGCCACGCTCTCGGGCAATGGCACGGTAGCCAATGTCCTTGCGATAGAAACATCCTTGCCAATCAACCTTGGCAGCCAACGCATAGGCATTTTGCTGCGCATTGCCAACACTGTCACCCAGTGCCGTAGCACACAGTACACGACCGCCGCTGGTCACGACACGATCATCCTGCAAGGCAGTGCCTGCGTGGAATATCTTGCCTTCCAACTGTGCAGCAGCTTCCAGGCCTTCGATAACTGCGCCTTTGGCGTAATCGCCGGGGTAGCCACCAGCGGCCAGGACGATCCCCAGGCTTGGACGGGGGTCCCACTGTGCTTCGATCTTGTCCAGCGCCTGCGCCAGCGCTGCTTCAACCAGCAGTACCAGACTTGATTGCAGGCGCAGCATGACCGGCTGGGTTTCCGGGTCGCCGAAGCGGCAATTGAATTCGATGACCTTCGGGTTGCCAGCTTTGTCGATCATCAGACCAGCATAGAGGAATCCGGTGTAAACATTGCCTTCATCAGCCATCCCCCTGACGGTCGGCCAGATAACCAGATCCATGACACGTTGATGAACTTCGGCGGTGACCACCGGGGCAGGGGAGTAGGCCCCCATGCCACCGGTGTTCGGGCCGGTGTCGCCGTCGCCGACGCGCTTGTGATCCTGGCTGGTGGCCATGGGCAGCACATTCTTGCCGTCGACCATGACAATGAAGCTGGCTTCTTCGCCATCGAGAAACTCTTCGATAACGACGCGGGAGCCGGCTTCGCCAAAGGCGTTGCCAGCGAGCATGTCACGCACGGCATCTTCGGCTTCTGCCAGGGTCATGGCGACGATCACGCCCTTGCCTGCTGCAAGGCCGTCGGCCTTGATGACTATCGGAGCGCCTTTTTCACGCAGATAGGCCAGGGCAGGCTCGATCTCGGTGAAGTTCTGATAGTCGGCAGTAGGGATCTTGTGGCGCGCCAGGAAGTCCTTGGTAAATGCCTTGGAACCCTCAAGCTGCGCAGCGCCGGCGGTCGGACCGAAGCAGTCCAGACCACGGCTGCGGAACAGGTCGACAACGCTTGCAACCAGCGGCACTTCAGGACCGACGATGGTCAGTGAAACGTTCTTTTCAGCGAAATCCGCCAGTTGCTCCAGTGCCAGAACGTCGATAGCCACGTTCTCGCATTTGGCTTCGATGGCCGTGCCCGCGTTGCCGGGTGCGACAAACACCTTCTGCACACGTGGGTCCTGAGCGACTTTCCATGCCAGGGCGTGTTCACGACCGCCGCTGCCAATGATCAAAACATTCATTTCAAAAACCTCGATGACGCTGATTCTGGAGTACGCGGTGTGCCTGAGGCGACCCAACCGCCGTACGAGACCGCACTGGCGCACTAGACGCCTGCGCCAGTGCGACCGTTTTTCTGATTAGTGCCTGAAATGGCGCATGCCGGTGAAGACCATCGCGATGCCTGCTTCATCTGCTGCTGCAATCACTTCGTTGTCACGCATCGAGCCGCCGGGCTGGATGACGGCAGTGATGCCGACCTTGGCCGCGTTGTCGATACCGTCACGGAACGGGAAGAACGCATCGGAGGCCATGACTGCGCCCTGTACCTGCAGCCCAGCATGTTCGGCCTTGATGGCGGCGATGCGTGCCGAGTTCACGCGGCTCATCTGGCCTGCGCCGACGCCTACGGTCTGGCGGTTGCGGGCGTAGACGATGGCGTTGGACTTGACGTACTTGGCGACTTTCCAGGCAAAGATCAGGTCGTGCATTTCGTGTTCGGTAGGGGCACGCTGGGTAACGACCTTGAGGTCTGCCTGAGTGATCATGCCGATATCGCGGCTCTGTACCAGCAAGCCGCCATTGACGCGTTTGTAGTCCCAGGCAGGCAGACGCTCGCTCCACTGGCCGCTGGTCAGCAGGCGCACATTGGCTTTGCTGGCCACGATGGCACGCGCTTCGGCGCTGACGCTTGGCGCGATGATCACTTCGACGAACTGGCGCTCGACGATGGCCTTGGCCGTTGCTGCGTCCAGCTCGCGGTTGAAGGCGATGATGCCGCCAAATGCCGATTCGGAGTCGGTGGCATAGGCCAGCTCGTACGCCTGACGAATGCCGCCTTCATCATCCGGGCAGACCGCGACACCGCACGGGTTGGCGTGTTTGACGATCACGCAGGCCGGTTTGACGAAGCTCTTGACGCATTCCAGCGCGGCGTCGGTATCGGCGACGTTGTTGAACGACAGTTCCTTGCCTTGCAGCTGGGTGGCCGTGGCAATGCCGACCTCGGCAGGTTTGGCTTCAACGTAAAACGCCGCGCTCTGGTGCGGGTTCTCGCCGTAGCGCATTTCCTGGGCCTTGACGAACTGGGTGTTGAAGGTGCGCGGGAACTGACTGCGGCCTTCGGTGCTCAGGGTTTCGGCAGTCTGGTCGACGCCGCCCAGGTAGTTGGCGATCATGCCGTCGTAGGCGGCGGTGTGCTCGAACGCCTTGAGCATCAGGTCGAAGCGCTGTGCATAGGTCAGGCCGCCAGCCTTGAGGCTTTCCAATACCTGACCGTAGTCACTGGCGTTGACCACGATTGCGACATCTTTATGGTTCTTCGCAGCGGAACGGACCATGGTCGGGCCGCCGATATCGATGTTTTCGATGGCGGTCGGCAGGTCGCAGCCCGGCTTGGATACAGTGGCTTCAAACGGATACAGGTTGACTGCAACCAGATCGATCGGCTTGATGCCGTGCTCGGTCATGATGGCGTCGTCGATGCCGCGACGACCCAGAATGCCGCCGTGGATCATGGGGTGCAGAGTCTTGACCCGGCCATCCATCATTTCAGCGAAGCCGGTGTAGTCAGCCACTTCGACTGCCGCGACGCCGTTGTCCTTGAGCAGTTTGAACGTACCGCCAGTGGAAAGAATCTCGACGCCCAGTGCTTCAAGCTCGCGGGCAAACTCAAGGATTCCTGTCTTGTCGGATACGCTGATCAGGGCGCGACGGATAGGCAGGCGGGTAGTCTGGTCGGTCATCTCGATTTCCATCAAAAGCAAAAGAAGTCAGCAAAAAAAAGCGACCGCGGTGCAAGGTCGCCTTTTCTGTTTTGAATGCTTTAAAGCAGATCGTACTGTTTGAGTTTCTTGCGCAGCGTGCCGCGGTTCAGTCCCAGCAGCTCGGAAGCCTTCGTCTGGTTGCCCTTGACGTAGTTCATCACGCTTTCCAGAAGCGGAGCCTCGACTTCCGACAACACCAGGTTGTAGACGTCAGTGACGGATGCGCCTTCGAGGTGGGCGAAATAATTGTGCAGCGCCTTCTCGACACTTCCGCGCAGGGTCTGACCCTCTTCGCTCGGCGTGTTGAGGTGCTGTTTCAAATTGACGTTGTCGCTCACGGGTGTTGTTCCACTCACTAAAGTCTCGGTCATCATCGTCATGCGGCCACCTCTTTATCATTCTCGTTATCCGGGCCCTTGCAGCCTTGGCTGAAGAACTCCCGGACGTTGGCGCACTGTGCTTCCGTATCTTCCAAACGATTGAAGTGGGCGCGAAACTCTCTGGCGCCCGGCAGGGTTGCGAGATACCAACTGACGTGTTTGCGTGCAATACGCACGCCCATCACATCTCCATAGAAAACGTGGAGCGCTGCCAGATGCTCAAGCAGAATACGTTCCACTTCACTCGACTGCGGAGCCGGGAGTTTTTCTCCGGTACGCAGGAAGTGTTCTATCTCGCGAAAAATCCAGGGACGCCCTTGGGCGGCCCTGCCAATCAGTAACCCGTCTGCGCCGGTAGCCTGTAGCAAGCGCCGGGCTTTTTCGGGTGAATCGATGTCGCCGTTGGCAAACACCGGTATCGACACTGCCTGTTTGATCATGGCAATGGTGTCGTACTCGGCTTCGCCGGTGTAAAGGTCGGCACGGGTTCGCCCGTGTACCGCCAGTGCCTGAATACCGGCCTGCTCGGCGATTTTCGCCACTGTCAGGCCGTTCCGGTTGTCGCGATCCCATCCGGTGCGGATCTTCAGCGTAACCGGCACATCGACCGCAGCCACGACGGCTTGCAGGATGTCGTTCACCAGTTGCTCGTCTTTCAACAGCGCCGAACCTGCTGCCTTGTTACAGACCTTCTTGGCCGGGCAACCCATGTTGATGTCGATGATCTGGGCACCCAGTTCGACATTGGCACGTGCTGCGTCTGCCAGCATCTGCGGATCACCGCCGGCGATCTGTACCGAGCGCGGCTCGGGATCACCTTCGTGGATCATGCGCAGACGCGATTTGCGGCTGTTCCACAGGCTCATGTCACTGGTGACCATCTCCGAAACCACCAGGCCGGCACCGAGTTGTCGGCACAGCTGACGGAAAGGCTGGTCGGTGACGCCCGCCATCGGGGCGAGGACCAAGCCGTTTTGCACTGTATATGGGCCGATGCGTACTGCCGACATAGCCTTACCTGTTGTGGAGGCCAAATCATCCGCAGGCCGTGTAAAAAACCGTTTCACCCGGTCTGCAACGGCCCGTCCCGCCAGCCGCTTGCGCCACCGTCAGATCGAACCGAGAGTTTGAAAAAGGGTTGGCATGATACCCGCTCTCGATGACTGGATAAAGGCTGAATTGGATAAAATCTGAACAGCTGGTTGTAGCGCTTGCAGAGAACGATTACACGGCATCTGGCGCTGTAAATTCTGCGATCATGCAGCGTTCCCTGGCCTAACGAGCCTGTATTGGATCAAGTAAAGCCGACGTTATGGCAGTAGGCCTGTCATTCCGGCGAACGGAAGTTCAGGCTGTAATTCACGGCCTTGGCGCCTGGATCAAGGATATCCAGCGCGATATGGATCGGCGTTTGCGGTGGCATCTCTTCCTTGCCGGCCATTTCGCCGCTCAGGTATTCACCGGGCTTGAACCGACGACTGGCAATCAACTGACCGCCGGTATCGGAAAAACGCAGCTCCAGCAGCGGGAACGGCTGGGAAAACGAGGCACGGTTGTAGATGATCGCGTCTACCACCAGAGCCCCCTGAAACTCAGGATGGCTGCGTACCACCAGGTTGCTGCTCTTGAGCTGGGATATGTCCACCTTGGTCGGCACCTTGCAGCCAATTTGCGGGCAAATCTGCTGGAACCACGGGCGATACTGATCCTGGCGCGCCAGTTGATCGAAATGGTACCAGACGTATTGACCTACCAGACCCGCCAAAGCCAGTACGATCAACAGGCCCCACGCAAAGCGTCGGCCCCAGCGCGGTTTGGGCGGCTGCCAGTCCAGTTGCAAAGGGTCGTCAGTCAGGTCAAGCAGTGCCTGCTCGCGCACTGCAGGTTCGTTACGGCTGCGTCTGCCACGTGGTTCAGGTTCTGGTTCGTCGTCGTCATGATCTTCGTCGTCATCCACGGCTGACCAGCGTTGCACTTTTTCGGCAGGCAGGGCCTTGCGCGGTGTGGTAACAAGCACGACGGGTTCGTCATCGTCCAGGTGCTTGTCCAGTGACAGCGAGGGCTCGGTCCTTTTGTCGTCGGGCAAAGCCTCCGGGTCTTCGGGCGGATCCGGGGCGGGGATGACCTCGGCGTGCAGCTCGGGCAGACGTTCGACATCGTCGTTGTGCAGCGTGCCGACCCAGGCAGCCTCGTCGGTCTGGCGATTGTCACGCTTCGCCGTCAGGTTCTCATCGTCAGTGCCGTTGTCGCTGGCCGGGCGGGCGAAGGTGTCGGGTCGTCGGGTCTCGCGCTGTTCGAGGCGAGCCAGTTCTTCGTCCAGGTTCAGATTGTCCAGATCCAGCTCGCTGACCTGCCAGGGGTCATCGTCTTCATGGGCCTTTTCCGGTTCAGGCTTCAATTCGGGTTCAGGCGTCGACGCAGGCTCTGGTTGGGGCGGCGCTATGACCACCGGTGCGGCGCTCAGGGCCTCCTTTTCGGAGTCGACTATGGCGCGCTGCTCCAGCAACTGCCGGGCTGCGTTGAAAACCTGCAGGCAGGCGCCACATCGCACCACGCCGCGGGCCACGCTCAGTTGAGCANNCTGACTCTGAAACTGGTCTGGCAGTGCGGGCACTGGGTGACAAAACTGTCGGTCATGCGGCTGTCCGGTTGAAGCGGCGGTTAACGGCGGCGTCCCGTGATGCGTACCCAGCTATCTCGGTTTGCGATCGGGTCCAGATCAAAGCTGTCAGCATAGGCCGCAGCGACTTCCTCACCCTGTTCGGCCAGGATGCCTGACAGCGCCAGGCGACCGCCNNNCCGCCGGTCCTGACCAGCGATGCCAGTTGCGGTGCCAGGGAAACCAGCGGGCCAGCCAGAATGTTGGCGACCAGCACATCGGCTTGCTGATGTGGCAAGTCCTCGGGCAGGTACAGCGGGAAGCGCTCGGCAGCGATGTTATTGCGTCCGGCATTGTCACGAGAGGCTTCCAGTGCCTGCACGTCGATGTCAGTGCCCACGGCCTGTTCGGCACCCAGCAGCAGAGCGGCGATGGCCAGAATGCCCGAGCCGCAACCGAAATCCAGCACGTTGCAGCCTTTGAGGTCCTGGCCGTCCAGCCATTCAAGGCACAGTGCGGTGGTCGGATGGGTGCCGGTGCCGGTGCCGAATGCCAGGCCAGGATCAAGCAGCAGGTTCACGGCATCCGGTTGCGGTGCAGCATGCCAGCTTGGCACGATCCACAGGCGCTTGCCGAAACACATTGGCTGGAAGTTATCCATCCAGCTGCGCTCCCAGTCCTGATCTTCGATGACTTCGGCGCTGTGCTCGGGCAGTTCTTCGCCGGTCAGCAGGCTCAGGTGTGCCAAGGCCATTTCGGCATTGGTGTCGGCTTCGAACAGCGCCAGCAAATGGGTGTGTGTCCATAGCGGCGTGGTGTTGAGTTCAGGCTCGAAAATCGGCTGGTCTTCGGCGTCCATGAATGTCACGGACACGGCACCGACTTCAAGAAGGGCGTCTTCGTAGGTTTCGGCTTGTTCTGGGCTGATGGCGAGACGGACTTGCAGCCAAGGCATGGCGGATTACCTTCGATTCGGAAATTAAGTGCGGCTTGCACGGCCGGCACGGCCGCAGGAAGCGGGCAAGTTTACTGCTATGCGCTGCAAACAACAAAGCCGCATCGCTGCGGCTTTGTCGTTCTGAAACACACAGGCTTATTGATTGGCCAGTTTGTGCTCCAGGTAGTGGATGTTGACTCCGCCTTCGCAGAAGCCTTCATCACGGGTCAGATCACGGTGCAGCGGGATATTGGTCTTGATTCCGTCGACCACGATTTCGTCCAGGGCATTGCGCATGCGTGCCATGGCTTCTTCGCGGGTCGCGCCCCAGGTGATCACTTTGCCGATCAGCGAGTCGTAGTTGGACGGAACCTTGTAGCCGCTGTACAGGTGCGAATCGACCCGCACACCGTTGCCGCCCGGTGCGTGGAAGTGCTTGACCAGACCTGGGCTTGGAACGAAGGTTTTCGGGTCTTCGGCGTTGATCCGGCATTCCAGCGCATGCCCTTTGATGACCACGTCATCCTGGGTGTACGACAGTTTGTTGCCGGCGGCGATGCTGAGCATCTCCTTGACGATGTCGATACCGGTGACCATTTCGGATACCGGGTGCTCCACCTGAACACGGGTGTTCATCTCGATGAAGTAGAAACGACCGTTCTCGTACAGGAACTCGAAAGTACCCGCGCCGCGATAGCCGATATCGATACACGCCTTGACGCAGGCAGCCAGAACATCCGCACGCGCCTGTTCGTCGATGAACGGTGCCGGTGCTTCTTCCAGAACCTTCTGGTGACGGCGCTGCAGCGAGCAGTCGCGGTCGCCCAGATGAATCGCCTGGCCCTGGCCGTCGGAAATGACCTGGACCTCCACGTGACGCGGGTTGGTCAGGTATTTTTCCAGGTAGACCATCGGGTTGCTGAACCAGGCCGCAGCTTCGGCGCGGGTCTGGGAGGCGGCTTCGATCAGGTCTTCTTCGCGATGAACCACACGCATGCCGCGACCACCACCGCCACCGGCGGCCTTGATGATCACCGGGTAACCCACTTCACGACCAATGCGCAGAGCGGTTGCTTCGTCTTCCGGCAGCGGGCCGTCGGAGCCCGGAACGGTTGGCACGTTGGCCAGCTTCATGGCGTCCTTGGCAGAAACCTTGTCGCCCATCAGGCGGATGGTGTCTGCTTTCGGGCCGATGAAGGCAAAACCCGATTTTTCGACCTGTTCGGCGAAATCGGCGTTTTCAGCGAGGAAGCCGTAGCCAGGGTGGATCGCCGTGGCACCGGTCACTTCGGCAGCCGAGATGATCGCCGGAATGTTCAGGTAGGACAGATTGGCTGGTGCCGGACCAATGCAGACGGTTTCGTCTGCCAGGCCCAGGTGCATCAACTCGCGATCTGCCGTGGAGTGTACAGCGACGGTCTTGATGCCCAGTTCTTTACAGGCACGCAAGATGCGCAAGGCAATTTCGCCGCGGTTGGCGATTAGAACTTTTTCCAACATCGCAGGCTCTCCCCGGGTCAAACGATTGTGAACAGCGGCTGGTCAAACTCAACCGGCTGACCGTTTTCTACCAGGATGGATTCGATCACGCCGCTGGCTTCTGCCTGGATGTGGTTCATCATTTTCATCGCTTCAACGATGCAGATGGTGTCGCCTTTCTTGACGGTCTGACCCACTTCGACGAATGCAGGCGAAGTAGGTGCCGGGGTGCGGTAGAACGTACCGACCATTGGCGACTTGACCACAAAGCCGTTCAGTTTCGGAGCCGATGGTGCTTCTGCTGCGACCGGAGCGGCTGCTGGAGCCGGTGCGGCGACAGGCGCAGCAACCGGGGCTGGCGCGTAGTAAGGCTGCGCTGGAGTCTTGCTGTGACGGCTGATCCGTACGGATTCTTCGCCTTCACGAATTTCCAGCTCGTCGATGCCGGACTCTTCCAGCAATTCGATCAGCTTCTTGACTTTGCGAATATCCATTAATCAACTCCCAAGGTTCTGTAAGGGCAATTTGTCGGCCGTTTCAAGCGATGTGGTCAGCGTCAGGCTGGACTCGTCATGGCTTGGCACTGGCGGCCAGTTGTTCCAGGGCGGCTTCCAGGGCCAGGCGGTATCCGCTGGCTCCCAGGCCGCAGATCACTCCTACAGCGACATCTGAAAAGTAGGAGTGATGGCGGAAAGGTTCGCGTTTGTGCACGTTTGATAAATGCACTTCGATGAATGGGATGCTCACTCCCATCAGCGCGTCACGTATTGCAACGCTTGTGTGCGTAAAAGCAGCCGGATTGATCAAAATAAAGTCCACACCCTCACCGCGCGCGGCGTGAATACGGTCGATCAGTTCATACTCGGCATTGCTTTGCAGATACATCAGGTGGTGACCGGCATCGCGCGCGCGTTGCTCCAGGTCCTGATTGATCTGGGGCAGGGTGATGGTGCCGTAGACCCCGGTTTCCCGAGTGCCCAGCAGGTTCAGGTTGGGCCCGTGAAGGACCAGGATAGTCGCCATTGCGTGTTCCTTTTATTGTCTGCGAGCGGTTTACGCCCGGCGACTATGCCGGAAGGGCAGTGGACTGTCCAGTTAACAACAGTAGCCAGCACGATGAGCGATATTCGCGCAAAGTTTGTGACTCACCGTTTAGTTCTGGTCATTTGCCCTGTTCAAGCGTTCAATCAGGCCTGCGGCGTCGATTTCGCCGACGACTCGCACATTTTGCAGCTCTTCGCCGTTTTTAGCGAAAAACAGCAGCGCGGGAGGACCGAACAGCTTGTAGCGGTCGAGCAGGGCGCGTTGCTCTGCATTGCTGTCTGTCATGTCGAAGCGAACCAGGCTGTAACCCGATAATCCGGCAACGACCCCAGGATCGGGCAGAACTTCGTGCTCGATGACCTTGCAACTGATGCACCAGTCAGCGTACCAGTCGAGCAACAGCGGTTTGCCTGCGTTTCGCGCTTCCTGCATCACGCGGTCCAGTTCGGCTGAGGTGGTGATGGTTTGCCACTGGTTCGAGTTTGATGTGACTGTTGGGTTGTTTGCCGTGGCGTATTCGCGCCCCAGCGGACGCAGCGGGTCGGTTTGTCCGGACAGCGCGCCATACCAGCTGGCCAGCGCATAAACCAACAGCGCCAGACCGAGCAGTTGAGCGAGCTTTTGCCGAGTGGTCTTTTCAGTGAACTCCAGTGCGCCGAGAAACAGCGCAACACCCGCAGACAGCAGGCCGACCAGCAACAAGGTGACCTGGCCCGGCAAAACGCGGCTCAGCAAACCGATGGCCAGCGCCAGCAGCAGTACACCGATTGCATTTTTCACCGTGACCAGCCAAGGCCCGCTTTTCGGCAGCCATGCAGCACCACCGGTGGCTATCAACAGCAATGGCGCGCCCATGCCCAGGCCCAGCGCAAACAGTTTCAGCCCGCCACCAACGGCGTCGCCGCTGGCGCTGATATACAGCAGCGCACCGGCCAGAGGGGCGGAAACACAGGGGGAGACCAGCAGGCTGGAAACCACGCCCAGCACGGCTGCGCCCCACAGTGATCCGCCTTCGGTCTTGCCGGCGATACGGTCCAGACGAGAACTGATCGACTGCGGCAGACGCAGTTCGAAAGCGCCAAACATGGCGATGGCAAAGATCACGAAAAACGCTGAAAACGGCACCAGAACCCAGGCCGATTGCAGGCGTGCCTGCAGATTCAGACTCGCGCCAAACATACCCATCAGCGCGCCAAGCAAGGCAAAACAGGCCGCCATCGGCAGTACGTAAGCCAGTGACAGGCTCAGGCCGCGCAGGCCGCCAACCTTGCCGCGCAGCACCACGCCGGACAGAATCGGCAGCATCGGCAGTACACAGGGGGTAAAGGTCAGACCTACGCCTGCGAGGAAAAACAGCGCCAGTTCTTTCCAGCTCCAGGCGGCTGAGGTGGCTGCTGTAGTGGCGGATGCCGAGACGGCAGGGCTGGCGGCCACATCGCCAATGTTCAAACGCTCGGTTTCAGGCGGGTAGCACAGGCCCTTGTCGGCGCAGCCCTGATAGGTGACAGCGAGCGTGAAGGGGCGTTGTTCACCGGTTTTGCGTGGCAGGTCGATGTCGAGAATGCCGTGATAGACCTCGACATCGCCAAAGTATTCGTCGTGTTTCTGTTCGCCCTTGGGCAGTTGTGCTTCGCCCAGGCCGATATCAGCAGGCTCGGTGCGAAACTGGAAACGATGGCGATACAGATAATAGCCATCGGTGGCGACCAGCCTTAGCTTGATCGATTCTGGCGTGGTTTCGATCAGGCTCAACTGAAAAGCCTGCCGCACGGGCAGGAAGTCCTTGCTGTTATCCAGCGAGCCGCCGCCCAGGGTTGACGACGGGCGGCTGTCCAGCAGACCGGCACCGAAGGCGGGCAGGGCCAGGATCAATAACATCAGGCATAACAAACGGCGCATGGCAGTCTCGAATCTCGAAAGTCCGCGCATGATAGCGGAGTGTTTCGCGGCCTGCTGACAGGAGGTTTGTAAGGTGCAGTGTCATTCAGGTGACAGAACCACCCCGCGAGGCTACTTGCTACCCGCTGAAAACTTGCCGCCAGCCTCCTGTTCGTAGTACTCGGGGATTTTGTACTTATAGGTTTCCAGCCAGCGTTGCAGGCTCAGGTCACGCTCGGCGGCGGTATTGATTTGTAGCGTCGGCGATGCAGCCTTGCCGCTGGCTTGCAGTTGCAGCCAGGTTTCAGTCTGTTTCTGCGCGTAAGGTGATTGCTCGTCGCTCGCAGCCCAGGCGCTGCTGACGATAAAAAGGGTGAAAATGCTGCCGACGAGTGCGCCTTTCATGGTTGTGCTCCTGTTGTACTGGCGGACGCGAGTGGCGTGGCGCGGGTTTTTCCGATTTTTTCGGCACGCGCCTGAGCCTCGGTGATCTGCTCGGGCGTCAGTCCGGCTCGAGAGGCCAGTTCGGCTGCTTGCGTCCATTTGTTCTGGTAGATCAGCAAGGTGGCCAGATTGATTGCCGCCAGCGGATCGGACTGTTTGAGCTCCATGGCGGTGAGGAACTGGAAGCGCGCCTGTTCCAGTTTCAACTGATTGAGATAGACAACGCCCAGGTCGTTGCGGATTTTTTCGTCAGTCGGTTGCAGTTTGCTGGCCATGAGCAGATGTTGCTGAGCCAGCGCATTGTCGCCACGCGCCGCAGCCAGTTGTTCCAGCCCATGCTCACCCTCGGCTGCCCGGCAGGTGCCCAGCAGGCTGCGATACAGCGGCTCGGCTTAGTTGCTGCCCAACAGCCGCAATACCCGTGCCTTGCGCAGGCGAACCTCGCCCAGGCTGTCCGGCAGGCTTTCCAGATTGGCGAGGCTGGCATGCAAGCGTCCCTCATCTGCCATGTTCTGAGCCAGATTCAGGGAGAACTCCTGATCCGATGTCAGTTTGGGGCATTGGCCGGACTGAGCCGTGGCTTGTGTCCAGAGCGCGCTGCCATCACTGGTACATCCGTTCAGCAACAGCAGCCCGAGTAGTGCGATCACTGGTTTCATTGCAATGCGTCCTTTCGTGCACGGGTAACACTGGATTCAACTGCCCAGTGCGCGACTTATGGCGATAAATCCAGGGCCCGCCAATACGATCAGCAGGGCTGGAAACAGAAACACCATCATGACCACCGACATCTTTGCCGACAGTTTGGAAATATATTCCTGCAGGCGGGTCAGGCGTCGGTCGTCAATCAGTTGCTTGAGCGTGAGCAGAGACTTCAATGCGCCGCCGCCCTGATGAATCAACTGATTGAGGATCACACATGTGTCACTCAACTCATCGACGGCCAGCAAGGCCGCGGTTTTTCGCAGTTCTTCGCCCAGTTCCAGGCCAGAGTCGACCCGCACCAGTACCACGCGAATTTCCTCGGACAGCACCGGCAGCAAGTCTTTACCTTCAAGACTCAGCACGCGTAGCGCCTGCTCGACGGCCATGCCGGACTCGAACAGGATGCGCAGCAACGGGATAAACGTAGAAATTTCCACCACCACCTGTTTCTGGCGGCGCTGAGCGACGGCCGCGAGAATTCGTTTGGGCAGCAGATAACCGATTCCCAAGGCAAATACCGGCGCTATGAGCGGCTGCTCGACGCCTTTGAAAAGCAGCAGTTGGGCCACAATGACCACGACCATCAGGCCGACCGGAACGCCGACCTGGCATGCGGCAAACAATGAGCGTTTGCTGGCGCGCCGCCAGCCGATTCGATTGAGCAACATCTGGGTTTCCGAGTCCAGGCTGATGCTGCGCTGGCCAATGCGGGTATCGCCGAGCAACCGCAACAGGCTGCCGATGCGGCTTTCGCGAATCACCTGGCCCCTCAATCGTCTTGCCACCAAGCGTTCGTTACGGCGTTGCCGAGCCATGCCGGACAGCAGTAGAAATGCGGCAGCGGCGAGCATCACGGCAGCGAGTAACAATTCCATCTAAATGCTCCTCAACATGCGCCACAGCACCACGCACCCTGTTGCCTGCAGGACGAAGGCCATGCTCAACATGATCTTCCCGCTGTCATCGTTCCACATATGCAACAGATAGCTGGGGTTCACGGTCAGAAAGTAGCCGGCCATGCCGACCGGCAGCAGCGCCAGCACTAGCGCTGTCATGCGGGTTTCACCGGTCATTGCGCGCAATTGGCGACCGGCCTGTTCCCGGTCACGAATCAGCTTGATCAGGTTTTCCATCAGCTCGCTGGCATTGCCGCCATATCGATGATTGACCCTCAAGCCAAGGGCAAACAGATGAAACTCGTCGCGTTCATACAGCTCGGCTAAATCCCTCGCGGCATCCGGCAGGCTGACGCCCAGTTGCACGTTCCGCTCGATACGGCTCATGCCGTCCTTGAGTGGCTGATCCGTTGCTTCGATGCCGTGCAGCACCGCGTCGGCGAGGGTTCTGCCTGATTTGAGGCTGCGTACGGTATGGTCGAGCAGTTGCGGCAATTGCTGGATCATGCGGCGCACACGCACCTCATAGCGCCACGACACAAACAGGCGCAGGGTCAGCGGCACCGCCAGCAGCGCGCTGACCGCGCCGATGCCGCCGCCCAGTCCGTAGCCGATCAGAATCAACAAGGCATAGAGCGACAAAGCCAAGCCCATGCGCTCGGTCGGTCGACCCAACCCTGCACGCAAAAAGGCCCGATCCAGGTAGGTCCATCCAGCCTTTTCAACCACAGGCTGAACCTGTCCGGCGGTCAGACGCTGCCTGACCCGTTCACTGGCGCCCTGATTGAGCGCGAGGTAGAACATGCGAATGGACGCAGTCAGCAGCAGCAAGGAGATCAGGCCGAGTACCAGTGATGCATTCATTGCGCCGCCTCCCTGAGCACGTCAGTAGCCTGGCCGCAGCTTGTCGCCTGCGGCGTGTGCAGCTTCGCGCATGAAGCCGACCCCGGTGCGGCGATCAAGCCGGAACAATGTATTGGTGACATAGATGTCATCGCGTATGCCGACTACCTCCACCACTTCGCTGACACAGCGTCGGCCATCAGGCAGGCGCGCCAGCTGGATAATCACATCCAGCGCCGCGCAGACCATCTGGCGCAGGGTTTTTTCCGGTATCAGTCGCCCGGTCAGGCCAACCAGCGTTTCCAGGCGCAGCAGAGCATCCTGAGCATTGTTGGCGTGAACGGTACTCATGGAACCGTCGTGGCCGGTGTTCATCGCCGTCAATACATCGAGCACTTCGACACCACGGATCTCGCCGAGGATGATGCGGTCCGGGCGCATCCGCAGCGAGTTGCGAATCAGGTCGCTGGCGCGCACCTCGCCATGCCCCTCGGCATTGGGCGGGCGGGTTTCCAGACGCACCACGTGCGGGTGGCTGAGCTGCAGCTCGGCAACGTCCTCGATAGTGACCAGGCGCTGGTTGCTGTCGATCAACTGGCTCAGCACGTTGAGCATGGTGGTCTTGCCTGTGCCGGTACCGCCGCTGACGAGGATGTTGCAGCGTTTGCCGACCGCTTCCTGAAAAAATTCGAAAATGGACTGATCGATGGTTTGCATGGCCACCAGATCTGTGCTCTTGAGCATGTCCTTGCGAAATTTCCGGATCGACAGGCAAGGGCCATCCAGCGCAATCGGCGGGATGATGGCATTGACCCGGCTGCCGTCGGGCAGACGCGCATCGACCATAGGCGAAGATTCATCCAGGCGCCGCCCGAGTGGCGCGAGGATGCGCTGCATCACGCGCTCGACGTGGTGCGAGTCGATAAAGCGCAGGTCGGTGTGGTGCAGCACGCCATCACGTTCGACAAATACCTTGCCCGGCCCGTTGACCAGAATTTCCGTGACCGACGTGTCGCGCAGCAACACTTCAAGCGGGCCGAAACCGGTCAGCTCATCGACCAGCTCTTCGGCCAGTCGCTCCATTTCATAGCGCGAAATAGCCAGCCGCAGTCGTGCAACGTATTCGGCCACCTTGTCGATGACAAATTGCGCCAGTGCCGGTCGTGAGCCTTCGAGCAGGTTTTTGCCGCTTTCTTCGATGCCGTCGATGATGTAACGGTGCAACACCAGTTTCAGGCCTTGGCCGTCATCGGCTTGCCCGCTGCCACGCGACGAGACGCCAAACAGTTTTTCCGCCATTACCTGTTCCCCCACAGTCGAGCGAGCCAGCCCTGATCGGGTTTGTCGTGAGCCTCGGTATTGCGTGCCAGGTGCTCGCCAAGCCGACGCAGCCCGGAACACAACGCGTCGCGTGAGGCCAGCTCGAACAGCGTCACTCCCTGGTTTTTGGCGTTGAGGCGCAGCTCTGGTGCCAGCGGCAATACGGCCTGCACCGGCAGGCCGAAGGTCTTGGCCACGGTTTCCGAATTGGGTGCGACCGAGCGCTGATAGCGATCAATCAGCAGGCTGGCGTGTTGCATTCTCATGCCTTTCTCACGCCAGTTATTAAGCACCGTCAGGTTGCGTCGACAGCCCAGTACGCTCTGGTCGGCGTACCACAGCAACTGATCGCAATGGCTGACCAGCGAGCGCAGTGCCTCGCTGTCCGGCTGGCCCACGAGGTTCACGACCACATGTTGAAAATGCTGGCGCAGGGCGCTGAGCAGCATATAAAGCTCCGCTGCGCTGGACTGCTCCAGATGATCGTCGGCTTCGCTGTACGCCAGAATGCGCAGGCCGCTTTCACTGGTGGTGAACGCACTGTCGATCAGCGTTGCATCGAGCCTGCGCAAGTGGCGCAGGGCATCGCCAAAGCTGAATGTGGATTCAAGGCCGAGCATCAGCAGGCTGTCGCCGCGCGGCAGGCCGAGGTCCAGCAGCAGCGTGCGTTGCCCGGTCTTGTGCACCACCATCGCCAGGTGCGTCGCGATCAAGGCTCCGTCGTCATCGCCTTGCGCGCCATACAGCACTGACAGGCCGCTCATGTTCGGGTTGGGCGTCACGGCAGGCAAGCGCTTGCTCAAGCGTCTGACCAGGCCGGCGACCTCACTCGAACGAGAGCCGTAAGCGACGAAATCCCGCGCCCCGGCACGCATGGCGTTGAGCACCAACTGGTTATCCATACCATCGCCAAGCGCGACGATGGCCAGCATCGGCTTGGCTTCCAGCGCGCTCTCGATCAGGGCGCTCTGGGTCATCAGATGCTCACGGTCCAGCCCGACGAACACCACACTGGCAAAGGTCACGTCCACCAGCGCGAGCAGATCGTCGAGGCTGCCGGTGCCTGCGCTGACCACTTGGCCCAGTGAGCCCAAGGCACTTTGCAGCCATTCCAGATCAGTGTTGTTACGGGTGATTGCCAGGAAGGTCTGGCTCAGGCTTTGGCTCATTTGGATAACCCGTCGCGACGGTCAAAGTCGCCGTTTTCCAGAAAATACAGGCGCGGAAAGCTTGGATCGTAGGTGCGCAGCCCCTCACCCGGCAGCGAGGGCAATTGCGCGTTGGCGGCCAGCGGTTGAACCAGGTGCGGGGTGACGATCATCAGCAGTTCGCGTTCATCGCGCTGGATTTGCGAATTGCGGAAAAACGCGCCGAGAATGGGAATGTCACCCAAGCCGGGAAACTTGCCTACGGAGCCGACGTTACTGGAGCTGATCAGCCCACTGACCACAAAGCTTTCTCCGTCGGCAAGCGCGATACTGGTGTCGGTACGCCGTATGTTAAGCGCCGGCACGTTTGTGCCGGCGATGGTGATACCGGCAGAGAAATCCAGTTCGCTGACTTCGGGGGCAACTTTTAGCAGGATTCGGTCACGGCCCACTACTGTCGGCGTCAGGGTCAGGCGTACGCCAAACTCCTTGTACTCGATGGAAATACCATTGCCCTCGCCATTGGGCACAGGCACCGGGAACTAGCCCCCTGCCAGAAAGCTTGCACTTTGCCCATTGAGCGCAACAAGGCTGGGGCGGGCCAGGGTGTAGGCGTAGCCGCTGTTTTCCATGGCGTTGAGCATGCCCAGCACTTTGCTGCTGCCGCCGCCCCAGACAATATTGAAATTGCTGTTGTTCAGCGGAATGCTCGGCCTTGTGCCACTCACCGTACCGGGGGTGACGTTTACGCCGGGAACCGTGCCAGGCGCGCCGAACAGAAAGTTGTTCGAGCCCTTGCCGAATATCGAGGTACTGGCCTCCTTGAGTTTGGTGCGGCTGACTTCGATAAAGCGGATGTCGGTCTGCACCTGGCTGGGTAACTCCGCATCAGCAGATGGCGCAGTGACGCTCTCTATCATCGATGCCGTGGCCCGGCCGCGTACGAATACCATGCTCTGGCGCGGGGCGGTGGCGCAGGCGGTCCAGACCATCAGGCTGGTCGTGCCCTGCGCAACGCCCGTCAACAGAAAACCATCCGTACCGTTGACATGCACATCGGCAATTTTCGGGTCGCCGACGGCAATGCGGGTGATGGCCACAGGTGAGCGCACTTCCTGCTGAATGCCCTGATCGATTTCCACCGCCGCTGGCATTGCAGCAAGTCCTGCACAACTGCCGGAAGCGGCCCAGGCTGATTGTGCAGACAGCGCCGCGAAGGCTAACGCCAGCAGCCGGGGTTTTGTTACTGGCACGGAACAACAGCTCATCAAATGCAATCCTTGCTCAATCAGGGAGTTTGTTGCGTGATCTGGTTACCGCGTATGACCTCGACTGCGCGAGGCGTGCGAGTGGCTGCGCCCTGTGTCGGCGAGTTGGCCGGGCCCAGGCTCAATTGTCTGAAGCTGACCAGTTGGCGGTTGGCAGAGTCCATTCGTTCGGCGGCATCACGGCTACCGGCTTCGCTCGCCCAGTAATTCTGAAGGTTGCCCTCGTCGGCGCTGCGCACGGCCAGACGCAGGACACCGGTTTGCGACGCCAGCATCAGCCGTGCCAGCAAGGCTTCCGGTACCGCGACGGTGACGGTTCGCGCGTTGATCCGCAGCTGTTCCTGTTTAAGGCGTTCGTCAGCGTTGATGTCCTGCACCGGCTTGCCGTTGCGATCCGGGCCGAGCAGCCCGCCAACTCCAAGAACTCGCAGGGCGGGTACGACCACCTGGCTGGAGCGATTCAGGTTGCTGGTGTCCTCGGGCAGGTAAAGCAGCACATCCACATAGTCGCCTGGGCTGAGCTGCCCGGATGCGCCAATCACCTCGTCAACCTGCAACGCCAGCGCTCGTTCATGAGGGCGAATCATCCGCGCCAGTGTGCCGCCTGCTTCAAAACTGTTCTCGCTAAGCCATGTTCCTGCCGTCAGTGTTCGCCAACTGCTGCGGCCCACCAGTTTGTCGATGTGCTCGAAACTTCCAGGCGGCGCGACCTTGAGGCGTTCTACGGTCAGGTCTTCAGCCGTGATGGGGGTATAGGCCGGTACGTCCCGGGCCAAAACCACTACGTTGTGGCGCAGCGCATCCTCGACGGGCGAAGTCGGGGGCGTTTGGGTCGATATTTCGGTGGCGTCAGGCACCGTGGACGGCGTGACAACTGCAGGTAACTCGGCCGGTTTGCTGACGGCGATTCCCAGATAACCGGCAATTAACGCCCCCAGCAAAAACAGGACAGCAAGCACCATGGTAATGCGACTGCTCATGGCAACGTTCCCTTTGTCATTGCAGGACAACTTCAAACCGGTGCGACAACTTCGCAATGTGGCGCGGCGGACGACGTTCCCGTCCGTTATGTGACGTTAGGAGGGTGTAGACAA
>NZ_LJQT01000457.1:0-16822 GCF_001400515.1 Pseudomonas meliae
AAATTTCTGACAGTCTCAGTCAAGTCCGCTCCCACACCCTGCGGGCAGAAGCCCCGTTGTGGGTCAGATCATTCAGCGTTAAACACACGTCCGCTTTTGATTCTGCCCGAAGGGCGCGGGAGCGAGTCAGTGTGAGACGTGCCCCCGCATCAATCTTTAAAACAACACCTTCACCACATCTGCAAAGCGCTTGGCAAAGTGAACGGTGATGCCTTCCTTGAGATAGTCCGGCAGTTCTTCGAAGTTGCCACGGTTAGGCTCCGGAAGGATCAGTTCGTGAATCTTCTGACGCCGCGCGGCAATGACTTTCTCGCGTACCCCACCGATAGGCAATACGTGCCCGGTCAGGGTCAGTTCGCCGGTCATGGCCACGCCTTTTTTCGGCGGCTGGTTACGCGCCAGGGACAGCAGGGCACTGGCCATGGTAACGCCCGCGCTAGGGCCATCTTTCGGGGTTGCACCTTCGGGAACGTGTACGTGTACAAACGCCTCATCGAAGAACTTCGCGTCGCCGCCAAACTTCGACAGGTTGGCGCTGACGTAGCTGTAGGCAATTTCAGCCGACTCTTTCATGACATCGCCCAGTTGCCCGGTCAGTTTGAAGCCGCGATTCAGGGTGTGAATGCGCGTTGCTTCAATCGGTAGCGTCGCGCCGCCCATACTGGTCCAGGCCAGACCTGTGATCACACCGGTGCCCGACAGCACCTGTTCGCTGCGAAACACCGGCATGCCCAATGACGCTTCAAGGTCTTTCGGGCCGATCTTGATCACCGAGTCAGGCGTATCCAGCAGTTTGACCACCGCTTTGCGCACCAGCTTGCCCAGTTGTTTTTCCAGATGCCGCA
Source organism: Pseudomonas meliae (assembly GCF_001400515.1). Classification (NCBI taxonomy): domain Bacteria; kingdom Pseudomonadati; phylum Pseudomonadota; class Gammaproteobacteria; order Pseudomonadales; family Pseudomonadaceae; genus Pseudomonas; species Pseudomonas meliae. Next base: position 846 of record NZ_LJQT01000457.1, read on the forward strand.
CACCGGCTTCGCGAGCGTAGCCTTCGATGACGGCGCGCAGGGCGCTGTCGCTGATGCTCAGCTTGCTTTTGGCAACACCGGCTTTCTCCAATTGCTTTGGCCACAGGTGGCGTTTGGCAATCGCAAGCTTCTCTTCAGTGATATAGCCGGACAGGCGAATCACTTCCATGCGGTCAAGGAGCGGGCCGGGGATTGAGTCCAGGGTGTTGGCGGTGCACACGAACAGGACTTTGGAAAGGTCCAGACGCAGGTCCAGGTAGTGATCGAGGAATTCGACGTTCTGTTCCGGGTCCAGGGTTTCCAGCAGCGCAGACGCCGGGTCGCCCTGGTAGCTTTGGCCCATCTTGTCGATTTCATCGAGCATGATGACCGGGTTCATGACTTCTACATCCTTCAGCGCCTGCACCAGCTTGCCTGGCTGTGCGCCGATATAGGTACGGCGGTGGCCCTTGATTTCGGCCTCGTCGCGCATGCCGCCCACGCTCAGTCGATAGAATGGTCGCCCCAGCGACTCGGCAATCGAGCGCCCGACGCTGGTCTTGCCGACACCCGGTGGGCCCACCAGCAGGACGATCGAGCCGCTGATCTCGCCTTTATAGACACCCACTGCAAGAAACTCGAGAATGCGCGCCTTGATGTCATCCAGGCCGGCATGGTGTTGATCGAGCACTTTACGCGCGTGCTTGAGGTCCAGCTTGTCTTCGCCGTAGACACCCCACGGCAACGAACTGGTCCAGTCCAGATAATTACGCGTCACGGCGTATTCCGGCGAGCCGGTTTCCAGCACCTTGAGCTTGCCTATTTCTTCGTCGAACTTCTTGCGCGCCTGCGGTGGCAGGGTCTTGCCTTCCAGTCGCTGTTCGAACTGTTCGATGTCGGCACTACGGTCGTCCTTGCTCAGCCCCAGCTCCTGCTGAATAACCTTGAGCTGCTCCTTGAGGAAGAACTGACGCTGATGCTCGCCGATCTTGCGATTGACCTCGGCAGAAATTTCCTTCTGCAGGCGGGCGACCTCGACTTCCTTGCGCAGCATCGGCAGGACTTTCTCCATGCGCCTGAGCATCGGCACGCAGTCGAGTACCTCTTGCAGCTCGACGCCGGTGGCCGAGGTAAGGGCCGCGGCGAAGTCGGTGAGCGGCGAAGGATCATTGGGGCTGAAGCGGTTGAGGTAATTCTTCAGCTCTTCGCTGTACAGCGGGTTGAGCGGCAGCAGCTCTTTGATCGCGTTGATCAAAGCCATGCCGTAAGCCTTCACCTCGTCGGTCGGATCGTTGGGTTGCTGCGGGTATTCAACTTCCACCAGATACGGTGGGCGGTGATGCTTGAGCCAGGTACGAATGCGCACACGGCTCAAGCCTTGCGCCACAAACTGCAACCGGCCATTTTCGCGGCTGGCGTGGTGAACCTTGACCAGAGTGCCGTACTCGGGAAGCGCATCGGTCTTGAAGTGGCGCGGGTCTTCCTGAAGCGTGTCCATAAAGAACAACGCCAGCGAATGGTGCTCGGACTTGCTGACCAGTTCCAGCGTTTCGGCCCACGGTTCTTCATTGACGATAACCGGCAAGACCTGCGCCGGAAAGAACGGACGGTTGTGGATCGGGATGATGTAAACCTTGTCGGGCAGGTTCTGGCCGGGCAAGGCAAGCGAGGTGCTGTCGGAACTCAGAGACACGTTGTGCTCGTCTGCGTCATCGGGCAAATCTGGCGAGTCTGTCTGCTGGTCGCTCATGGGGCACCTGAGAAGTTGAACATGCTTCTTAGATGGGGCAGCAGCCCTCAGGTTTCAATAGTCTTGGTCGATAGTCTGTAAAGCGTGTGCAAAACTGTCATTTATTAGTTGTTGGTCCAGTCCGTGCTGGCCAGCGCTGGCTTATTTCATTTACGGCGCTGCCGTTATGGGTTGAATCAGGTATGACCAACGTATTTATTTCGGCATTACTGGCTGGACTATGGATGGCATCGGCTGCTAATGCATCGGCTTCTGCCTTTACCGCACAGGTATTCGACAAGCAGGGCAAGCCCCTTGCAGATGCAGTCGTGACGCTCAAAGGCACGGCTGATCCGTCGCCCGCTGTGCTCAAGGCTGCCATGGACCAGCGCGACCAGGAGTTTGCACCCCATGTGCTGGCTGTACATACCGGCACGCAGGTCAAGTTTCCCAACAGCGACAACATCCGCCATCAGGTTTATTCCTTTTCCCCGGCCAAGCGTTTCGAGTTGCGACTTTACGAAGGCACCCCCTCGGAACCGCTGTTGTTCGACAAGCCTGGTGTGGTAGTGCTGGGCTGCAACATCCATGACTGGATGGTCGGCTACATCTATGTCACGGACGAACCCTGGTTCGGCGTGACGGACAGCAATGGCCGGCTCAAACTCGATCAGGTGCCAGCCGGACACTACGCTGCCACGCTCTGGCATCCGCAAATTGAAGACATGCAGCCTGTATCGGGCGGTGAATTCGATGTGCCCGCATCGGGCCTCACCCAGCGTTTAAACCTCGCGGTCGAAGTGAAAGCCGAGGATAAACCCGGCAAGCCGGCCCCCGGCGGTTTCGGCGACGCTTTTCACAAGGCCGCACATGAATGAAATTTAGAGCCAGCTTTCAGGCACGCATTGCCGGGGTTCTGATTGTCCTGTTGCTGATTGTCGTGAGCGCGGTCTATCTCGCGGTCAAGGTTGCGACCGACGACGCGGTGCGCACTCAGGCCCAGGCGCAGCTGGAAGTGGGTAGCCGTGTGTTCGAGCGGCTGATTGATCTGCGCGGCAAGCGTCTGCGTGACGCCGTGCAACTGTTGGCGGCCGACTTCGGGTTTCGTGATGCTGTAGCGAGTGCCGATTCATCGACCATTCGATCGGTACTGCTCAATCATGGCAAACGCATCAACGCCAGCGATATGTTCCTGCTGGGCATGGATGGCGTGGTGGTTGCCAGTACCGAGACAGCGGTGCCGGAGGGGTCCAGGTTTGTCTATGACCAGGCGTTGCGCAACGCCAAGCTTGCCGGTCAGTCAGTGCTTATTATTCCGGGTGACGGAATACCTCATTTGCTGGTGGAAAGTACCGTGCTTGCGCCGTTGCCGATAGGCCGCGTAGTGATGGGCTTCACCATCGACAGTGGCATTGCCGAAGAGCTGCGTTCTCTCAGTGGGCTGGAAGTGTCGTTTCTCACGGTGGAAAACGGCCAGTCCGGGGAACTGATCAGCACCCAGCCGAAAGCCTTGTACGCTGGTCTGATCGAGCTGATGCGCAGTTCCTCTGAAGGGCAGATGCTGCTGACCGAGCAAGCGAACCTCAACTTTCTCAGTCAAACGCTGATGCTGGCCAAAAGCAGCAATGGCGACGACGGACAAGTGATCGCGCTGTTGCAGAGCCCGCTGGACAAGGCTTATCAAGCGTTTGCACCGCTGAATGAAAAGATTTTCTGGATTTCCATGATCGCATTGCTGGCGTCGCTGCTGGGTACGCTGGCGCTGGCCCGCAGCGTGTCGCTGCCGGTGCAGGAGTTGGCTATTGCGGCCAAACGTATTGGCGATGGCGACTATAAAACGCCGGTAACCCTGGTGCGCAGTGACGAATTGGGCATGCTCGCCGACGCGATCAACACCATGCAACAGGGCATCGCCGTGCGCGAAGGCCAGTTGGCTCACAACGCTCTGCACGACAACCTGACCGGCCTGCCCAATCGAGCGTTGGTGATGGAACGTCTTGGCAGTTTGATTGCGGCAAATCGCACGGTCGCCTTGCTGTACCTAGGCATCGAGAACCTGGCCACGATCAACGAAAGTGTGGGTGCCGAAGGCGTTGAGCAACTGTTACGCCAGTTGGGGCAGCGTTTGCAGGGCAATTTGCGGTCTGGCGACACGGTGGCACGGCTGAGTGCCAACGAGTTTTTGCTGTTGCTGGACAACACTGCCAGTGACGGCGCGGTGGGCATGGCCGACGCCGTGCAGCGCTTGCTCAGCGAGCCGCAACGTATCGACAACCATGATCTGATGCTTGAGTGCTGCATAGGCATCACGGTTTATCCGGAACACGGTGATTCGGCTCAGGAACTGGTCAACCGTGCGGCGATTGCACGCAAGGACGCAGCGTTCATTCCCGGTCGCCTGCAGATCTACCAGGACGGACGTGACCTCGCTCACCAGCGTCAGATATGTCTGATCCGCGACCTGCGCAAGGCTCCGCAGAATGGCGAACTGATGCTCCATTACCAACCCAAACTGGATATCCGTCAGGGCTATGTTCGTCAGGCGGAAGCCCTGCTGCGCTGGACTCACCCGCGCTTTGGCAATGTTTCGCCAGCCGAATTCATTGTGCTCGCCGAGCGCACCGGCAGTATCAACCTGCTGACCAACTGGGTTATCGAAGAGGCAATGCGTCAGTTGGCCGAATGGCGCCAGCGCGGTCTGGTGCTGCAGGTATCGGTCAACATTTCCGCCGACGACCTGCTGGGCGACGATCTGGCCGGTTATGTCATGAAACTGCTCAAGCAATACGCGGTGCCTGCCGAACAACTGGTATTCGAGATAACCGAGAGCGCGGTCATGAGCGAGCCGGAGAAAGCCCTGGTGGTTCTGCATCGTCTACGCGACTGCGGTATCAGCCTGTCGGTCGATGACTTCGGCACCGGTTACTCGTCACTGGCCCACTTGAAGCGTCTGCCAGTGCAGGAGTTGAAAATCGACCAGTCTTTCGTGCGCAACCTGGATGAAACCAGCGAAGACGCGGTGATCGTGCGGTCGACCATCGAAATGAGCCATAACCTCGGACTCAAGGTGGTGGCAGAGGGTGTCGAGTACCAACACAGTCTGGACCTGCTCCGGCGTTGGCATTGCGATACGGCCCAGGGTTACCTGATCAGTCGACCGCTGACGGCGTCAGCATTCGAGGCATGGATTGCTACGTATCAGGCATCACCCAGTCTTATGGTGAATTAATCCATGTCCTACAAGACATCATTACTGTTGGGTTATCTTTTGGCGGGTGTGGCAGGGGTTGCCCCGACGCTCGCGCTGGGCGACAACGGCCGACTTATCGCCACGGGTGGCGCAACCAGTATTGAGGGCAGCGCCGGTGGCGGTATCACCCCATGGGCGGTGATCACCGGTTACAGCGAGCAAGGCGAGTGGGGGGCGACAGCCTTCGCCACGCACATCAATCTGCCGGACTACAACCTTGATGTGGCAGGCCTCGCCGTCGCCTATGGCAACCGCGTCGAGTTTTCCTATGCTCACCAACGTTTCGATATCAGCAACCTGCAGCACAGGCTCAGCCTGCCGGACGACAACCTCAGCCAGGACGTGTTCGGCGTCAAAGTGCGCCTGTTCGGCGACCTGATCTATGAAAGCCTGCCGCAGGTTTCCCTGGGCGTGCAGTATAAGCATCAGAACGATTTCCTGATCCCGAGTCTGGTGGGGGCCAAGCGTGATTCGGATGTCGAAGGGTATCTGACGGCCAGTCGGCTGTTCATGGGCGCGGCGTTTGGCTACAACGTCGTGGTCAACGGTGGCATGCGTTATAGCCGCGCCAACGAAACCGGTCTGCTCGGGTTTGGCGGGGACCGGCGTGACAGTCGCAGTCTGCTCAAGGAGGGCTCGGTAGCGGTGCTGTTCAATCCGCGCTGGGCGCTTGGCGTCGAATATCGCGAAAAGCCGGATAATCTTTCGTTTGCTGGCGAGAGCGACTGGGCAGATGTGTTTCTCGGTTATTTCCCCAACAAGCATCTGTCCGTTGTATTGGCCTACGCCCGTCTGGGCGAAATCGCCACGCTGGATAACCAGAACGGCACTTATCTGTCTGTGCAGGGGAGTTTCTGATGAGACGCTTGCTGATCTGTCTGATGCTGACGGTGCTGGCCGGTTGCGCCCAACAGCAACAGCCCCCCAAGGATGACAGTCTTTATCGAGACCTTGGCCAGCGTGCCGGCATCCAGCGCATCGTCGAAGGCATGCTCATGAACGTGGCCAGGGATGACCGGATTGTCGAGCGCTTCAAGAAAGTCGACATCGTGCGTCTGCGCGACAAACTGGTCGAGCAACTCTGTGTCGAAGCGGGCGGCCCGTGCCGTTACACCGGTGACAGCATGGCCGAGTCGCACAAGGGCCAGAACCTTACCCCCAGCGATTTCAACGCGCTGGTTGAAAACCTGATCGCAGCGATGGACACCGAGAACGTCCCGGTTCCGGTCCAGAACCGTTTGATTGCCCGGTTGGCGCCAATGCGTGGCGACGTGGTTGGCAAGTAATCTTTAAATGCACTCTGACTATCGTGCCAACGCTCCGCGTCCAGAACGGCGTTCCCACGCTGGAGCGTGCGGAACGATAATCTTCAGGGAGAGCGCTTACGCGAGAACACTATCGTGCCAATACTCCGCGTTGGCATGCCGTTGGTGATGCTCAGCGTCACAAATCGCCGTCGCGCCGCGCGCTCAGGATTGGACGCAGAGCATCCAGAACGGCGTTCCCACGCTGGAGCGTGCGGAACGATAATCTTCAGGGAGAGCACTTACGCGAGAACACTATCGTGCCAATGCTCCGCGTTGGCATGCCGTTGGTGATGCTCAGCGTCACAAATCGCCGTCGCGCCGCGCGCTCAGGATTGGACGCAGAGCGTCCAGAACGGAGTTCCCACTGGAGCGTGTGCAATGAGTCTTCCAGCCACGCCTCAACTCAACCGCGTCAGGTACCCCGGCACTTCCTGCTCCGGCAGTACCGACAGCACTTTCAGGCGCTGGAGCATGCGCTGCCGGGCGCGTTGCAGGTGCTCCTTGAGGTTCAAGGCCGCGGCGTCGAAAGCACCGTGCAGCAGCAACTCAATGATCAGCCGGTGCTCGGCCAGCATCGCTTCATCCGCGCCAATTTCCAGCAACCGGTAGAAAATCCGGTTGATGATCATCGGGCTCTGCGCCTGACTGATCAGAGTAGCGATCTTGCGGTTTTGCAGGCCGCTCAGACACTGCTGATGCAGGTCGTCCTCAAGGCGCTCTATTTCCTCCAGGCTGCACTGTTCGGCATTTTGCGCTTGAATGACTCTGGCCAGCATGGCCTCCAGAGTTTCGCGACTCAGCTGCGGCGCGGTCTGGCGCAGGGCTTCGGGCTCAAGGCAGGCGCGCAGTTCGTAGTCTTCGGTGATTTCCCGGGCCGTCAACGGCCCCGCCAGCCATTGCGAGTAAGGCTCTTTTTCCACTAGGCCGCGATCCCGCAGACGCATCAGCGCCTCACGAACCACTGCGCGGCTCACTCCGTAGTGCTGCGCGGCGCTTTGTTCATCCAGCCGATAATGACCAAAGGCGATACAGGCCGACAGCGCCGCGCCGATCTCGTCATGAATACGTTCGCCGAGTGGGCGGGTGTCGACCAGCTCTTCGCTGCTGTCCAGCCCGAACTGCTTGTGGCTCAGGCTTAACCGCAACGGCTCGACTTCCCCGGCGTCAGGATTGACCAGGTAACCCCGGCCATCGAAACGGCTGATCAAGCCTTCTTCATGCAGCAGATTGAGCGCCTTGCGCACCGGCACCCGGCTGGTGCCGAACAGTTCTGCCAACGGTGCTTCAAGCAGCACCAGTCCATTGGCAGCCGCACCCGAGACGATTGCGTTACGCAACACCTCACGGATCGTGGCGTAACGCGACGCGGTGCGCGTGTCCTCTTCTGACATCGGTTTCATACACTTCTGGCGGTTGACGGGCAATTCTCGCACAGATGCGCCGTTGTCACCCTGGGCCACGTCCTGATGCTCGCTCATGGGGCCACCGTTACTTTTTTGCACTGAAATGTACCTTTTGTAAAAGATACATTATTTCTTTATGACGATCCTGTTCGCTCACGACGCCTTATCGCAACTGATTGATGCCTTTGCAGAAAGGTTTCTAGTACGGCGTTTCCAGCGCGAAAGGGTCGTCAGCTCGATCGGGTCAGGGCGTCGCGACATGCAGATTGGCATGGAATCTGCCTTTGTTAAATGTACATTTTATTAATAAGTACATTTTTGAGGGTGTGATGTCCATGATCGATACCGGGAGTCACAGCGTTACCGGTGATGCCTGCGCACTGGCCGAGGATTTTGCCCAAGGGCGCAGTGACCCTGTGCAGGCTCTGGACAAGGCGCTGCAACAGGCGGCACGCGCCGATCATGTGTTCATTTCCATGAGTATCGAACGGGCACGCAGGGAAGCCGAAGCGTCTGCGGCCCACTGGCAGCAAGGGCAGCCATTGAGCCCCTTCGACGGCGTGCCCATCGCCTGGAAGGATCTTTTCGACGTGGCAGGCAGCGTCACAACCGCCGGTGCTGCGGTGCGCAACAAGCTGTCCCCCGCGCTGCTGGATGCGCCGAGTGTCGGGCTGCTGGCACGGTCCGGGATGGTCAGCCTGGGCAAGACCAATCTCAGTGAATTCGCTTATTCAGGGCTGGGCCTGAACCCGCATTTCGGTACGCCGATCAACCCCAACAGCGACGGCTCGCCACGTATTCCTGGCGGTTCGTCTTCGGGTTCGGCAGTCGCCGTCGCCAACGGAACCGTACCGATCGCCATGGGCACCGATACCGCCGGTTCTATTCGTGTGCCGGCAGCGCTCAACGGTCTGGTGGGGTTTCGCAGCACCAGCCGCCGCTATAGCCGCGACGGCGTTTTCCCGCTGGCGCTGACGCTGGACAGCGTCGGGCCACTGACCCGCAGTGTGCGCGACGCTCTGGTGATCGACGATCTGCTCTGTGCGCGCAGCAAACCTTCATCGTTGATACCACGCAGCCTGGCCGGTCAACGTTTCCTGCTCGATCAGGCGGTGCTGGAAGACGAACGCGTCACGCCGGCCGTTCGCGACAACCTGTTGCGTGCTGTTGAAGCCTTGCGTGCAAGCGGTGCGCTGATCGAGGTCAAGCCTTGCCAGGCATTTCAGGCCACGTTGCTGTTAACCCAGCAACACGGCTGGCTTGGTGCAGCCGAGGCGTTCGCGCTGCATCAGGCGTTGCTCGACAGCGACGCCGCCAGCCAGCTCGACCCCAGAGTGCGCAAGCGTCTGGAGGCCGCACGGCATATGCCCGCCAGCCTGCTGGTCAATCTGTACGCCGCGCGCGAACGTTTGCAGGAGCAATTGACCCTCGAACTCGATGGCGCGCTGCTGATTACTCCAACTGTTGCTCATGTGGCGCCGCCGCTCGTGCCCCTGTTGAACGACGAAGAGCTGTTCATTCAAACCAACCTCGCCACGCTGCGCCTGACCATGCCAGGCAGCCTGCTGAACATGCCCGGCGTGTCGCTGCCCAGCGGCAGTGATGCCTCGGGCCTGCCCACCGCAGTGTTGCTTAGCGCTCCGGCGGGGGAAGACGCAAGGTTGCTACGCGCAGCGCTGGCCGTGGAAGCACTGATCGCAGCCCCTTGAACAACCTGTGAATTTTGAAACCGGTCCGCGTGCCGTACAGCGCGAAGCCGATCTGATTAACCCGTGGAAGAACAAAGATGGCCAAAGAAATTCTGTGTGCGTTTGGTGTGGATGTAGATGCGGTAGCGGGCTGGTTGGGCTCCTATGGCGGCGAGGATTCGCCGGACGACATTTCCCGCGGCCTGTTCGCCGGTGAAGTCGGCGCTCCGCGTCTGCTCAAGCTGTTCGAGCGTTACGGTCTGCGCACCACCTGGTTCATTCCGGGGCACTCCATGGAGACCTTCCCCGAGCAGATGAAAGCCGTGGCGGATGCCGGGCATGAAATCGGTGTGCATGGTTACAGCCATGAAAACCCGATTGCGATGACCCCGGAGCAGGAAGAGATCGTCCTCGACAAGTCCATCGACCTGATCACGCAAATGACCGGCAAACGCCCGACCGGCTATGTCGCGCCATGGTGGGAGTTCAGCAACGTCACCAACGAGCTGCTGCTCAAGAAAGGCATCAAGTACGACCACAGCCTGATGCACAACGACTTCCACCCTTACTACGTTCGGGTGGGCGACAAGTGGACCAAAATCGATTACAGCCAGCATCCGGATACCTGGATGAAGCCGCTGGTACGTGGCGAAGAAACCGATCTGGTGGAAATTCCGGCCAACTGGTACCTGGACGATCTGCCACCGATGATGTTCATCAAGAAGGCACCGAACAGCCACGGTTTCGTCAACCCTCGGCACCTGGAAGAAATGTGGCGCGACCAGTTCGACTGGGTCTATCGCGAACACGAACACGCTGTATTCACCATGACCATTCACCCGGACGTGTCTGGTCGCCCGCAAGTGCTGCTGATGCTGGAGCGCTTGATCGAGCACATTCAGAGCCATGCTGGCGTCAAGTTCGTCACTTTCGACGAGATTGCCGACGATTTCGTGCGTCGCAATCCCCGTACCCGCTGATTCATTGCCCTGTCCGAGGCGTCACTCATGTCCATTTACAACAAGCTCGACCTGACCGGCTGGAAACCTGAGCAACTGACTCCGGAGCAAGTACGGTTCGCCACATGGATTGCGTTTTTCGCGTGGGTGTTTGCGGTATATGACTTCATTCTGTTTGGCACGCTGTTACCGGAAATCGGTCGGCACTTCAGCTGGAGTGAGGTCGAACAGGCCGAAATTGCGACCTGGGTCGCGGTCGGCACAGCGGTGGTGGCACTGGCCATCGGTCCGCTGGTAGATCGCCTGGGACGGCGCGTGGGTATCATTTTCACCGTGAGCGGTTCGGCGATCTGCTCGGCGCTCACGGCCATCGGCGGATCATGGGGCAAGTCGCCCCTGATCCTGATTCGTGCGCTGGGCGGTCTGGGTTATGCCGAAGAAACGGTCAACGCGACCTACCTGAGCGAAATCTACGCGGCATCCGACGACCCGCGTCTGGCCAAGCGCCGTGGCTTCATCTACAGCCTGGTGCAGGGCGGCTGGCCGGTCGGCGCTTTGATCGCAGCAGGGCTGACCGCCGTGCTGCTGCCGATCATTGGCTGGCAGGGTTGCTTCGTGTTCGCGGCCATCCCGGCCATCGTCATCGCGATCCTGGCGCGCAAGCTCAAAGAGAGCCCGCAGTTTCAGATCCATCAACGTATTACTCAGTTGCGCAAGAAGGGCGACGTGAGCCAGGCACGGGCTGTGGCGCAAACCTACGGGGTCGATTACGACGAGCACAGCAAGGCCGGTATCGGCGCGGCCTTCCGCGGTTTTTCGTGCCGCGCCACGCTGGTGATCGGTGCTGCGATCCTGCTCAACTGGGCGGCGATTCAGGTGTTCAGTGTGCTGGGCACAACGGTGATCGTCAGCGTTCACCACATCTCGTTCGAGAACTCGCTGATCATTCTGGTGCTGTCCAACCTGGTGGGTTATTGCGGTTACCTGTGTCACGGCTGGATGGGCGACCGAATCGGTCGTCGTAACGTGATCGGTCTTGGCTGGATGCTGGGTGGTCTGGCGTTCGCCGGCATGCTCTACGGGCCTAGCAACATGGTGACGGTCGTTGGCTTGTACAGCCTTGGGCTGTTCTTTCTGATCGGCCCTTACTCGGCGGCCTTGTTCTTCATCAGCGAAAGCTTCCCGACCAGCATTCGTGCAACGGGCGGCGCAATCATCCACGCCATGGGCCCGCTCGGTGCTGTGGTCGCAGGCTTCGGTGCCACGTCGGTATTGAGTGCAGGCGGAGACTGGCAGACCTCGGCGTTGTACTTCGGCGCAGTGCCTTGCTTCCTGTCGGGTGCACTGATGTTTGCGGCCAGGCATGTGCGACCTGAAACCGTGAAATGAGGAGCAACACATGATTCGTAAAGTTGCAGTAGTAACCGGTGCCGCCAGCGGCATCGGCCAGGCGCTGGCAGTGGCGTTTGCCCGCCAGGGTGTGGCGGTGGCAGGCGGATTCTATCCGGCTGACCCGCATGATCCGAATGAAACCCGCAGGCTGGTGGAGGCGGCGGGTGGCGAATGCCTGATGCTGCCGCTGGACGTGACCAGCACCGAGTCGGTCGACGATCTGGCTGCGGCTGCGATCAAGGCCTATGGCCGAATCGATTACGCAGTGGCCAATGCCGGACTGTTGCGTCGTGCGCCCTTGCTGGAAATGACCGACGAACGCTGGGACGAAATGCTCGACGTGGACCTGACCGGGGTGATGCGTACTTTCCGCGCCGCCGCCCGGCATATGGGCGAGGGCGGTTCGCTGGTGGCGATCTCATCGATTGCCGGTGGTGTCTACGGCTGGCAGGACCATTCCCATTACGCCGCCGCCAAGGCGGGTGTGCCAGGGCTGTGTCGCTCGCTGGCAGTGGAACTGGCGCCCAAGGGCATCCGCTGCAATGCGGTGATTCCCGGTTTGATCGAAACGCCACAGTCGCTGGACAGCAAGAACTCGCTGGGCCCTGAGGGTCTGGCGCAGGCGGCCAAGGCCATTCCGCTGGGTAGAGTAGGCCGAGCGGACGAAGTCGCTGCGCTGGTACGTTTTCTGTGCAGCGACGAAGCCAGTTACCTGACCGGGCAAAGCATCGTGATCGACGGCGGCCTGACCGTGCGCTGGCCGGGGTAGATCACGCAAATTCAACCAAGGAACCCGACCCATGCAACAGCTCAAACAAAAACGTGCGGTGATCACGGGTGCAGGCAGCGGCATTGGTGCTGCCATCGCGCTTGCCTACGCGAGTGAAGGTGCGCATCTGGTGCTGGGCGATCGTGATCCGTTCACTCTGGACAAGGTTGCCGAACACTGCCGTCAGCTCGGCGCGCAGGTGCACGAATGCGTGGCCGACGTCGGCAGCGTCGAGGGGGCGCAGGCCAGTGTCGATGCCTGTGTCGAGCATTTTGGCGGCATCGACATTCTGGTCAATAACGCCGGCATGCTGACCCAGGCACGTTGCGTCGACCTGAGCATCCAGATGTGGAATGACATGCTGCGCGTCGACCTGACCAGCGTATTTGTGGCCAGCCAGCGCGCCTTGCCGCACATGATTGCCCAGCGTTGGGGACGCATCATCAATGTTGCCTCGCAACTGGGCATCAAAGGCGGTGCCGAGTTGACCCATTACGCTGCTGCCAAGGCCGGGGTGATCGGTTTCAGCAAATCCCTTGCGCTGGAAGTCGCCAAGGACAACGTGCTGGTCAATGCCATCGCTCCCGGCCCTATCGAAACACCGCTGGTCGCCGGGATCAGCAGCGCGTGGAAAACCGCCAAGGCTGCCGAGTTGCCGCTGGGGCGTTTCGGTCTGGCCGAGGAAGTTGCGCCGGTGGCGGTGCTCTTGGCCAGCGAGCCGGGTGGCAACCTGTTCGTCGGCCAGACGCTAGGCCCCAATTCCGGCGACGTCATGCCATGAGCAAACTGCTGGAGAACACCTGATGTGTGGATTGTGCGGGCTGTTGGGCGAAGATGTGCACTGGAGCGACCCACTGGCTGCCGAACTGCCCTGGCGGCGTGAGCGTTTGCGGCGTATTGCCGCGATCAACAAGGTGGTGGCTCCTTTTCGCCTTAAGGTCGAAGACTTTCAGGGCGTTTCCTACCTTCTGCTGGGGGCCACCGGCAAGCAGGAACTGGCGACCGGCCTGGAGCAGCTCTGGCAGAAAGCCGAGTTACTGATTGGTCGCCCGCTCGACCCGCTGGATTCCCGTTTGCTCGACCATCTGCAGAGGTCATCATGAGCCTTGCTCTCAATGTGATTACCGGCTTTCTCGGCAGCGGCAAGACCACGTTGCTCAAACGCCTGCTGGCCGATGAAGACATGGGCGAAACTGCGCTGTTAATCAACGAATTCGGCGATGTCGGTATCGATCATCTGCTGGTTGAAGAGGTTGCTCCGGATACCGTTCTGCTGCCCAGCGGTTGTGTCTGCTGCACCGTCAGGGGGGAGCTGAAAGATGCGTTGCTCGGCCTTCTGGAGCGACGTAATCGTGGCGAGATTCCAGCGTTTCGCCGGGTGATCCTGGAGACCACCGGCCTTGCGGATCCCGCACCGATTCTCACCACGCTGAGCAATGACCCGCAACTGCGCGGGCGTTTTCATATCGGCCTGATCGTCACGTTGGTGGACGCCTGCCACGCAACACTGCAAGAGCGTCTGCATCCGGAATGGCTGGCTCAGATCGCGGCGGCGGACCGGCTGTTGTTGAGCAAGACCGATCTGCTCGATCAGCCCGCACTGGATGCGCTTCGTCAGCACCTGCAAGCGCTGAATTTCTCTGCACCGCTGCGGGATACTGCGCAGATCCACAGTGGCGATCAACTGTTGCTGGGCGAGGGCATGCGCAGCGACGAACCGGCCGCTGAAGTGACGCGTTGGCAACTGCATCGGGTGCTGTCGACTTCCGCGCGGCATGGTGATGCGCAGGTCTGTTGCCTGACGTTCGAGCGGCCTTTGGACTGGGTCGGTTTCGGGGTGTGGCTGTCGATGCTGTTAAGATGCCACGGTGACCGAATCCTCCGTGTCAAAGGACTGCTCAACGTGAACGACAACCAGGCTCCCATCGTGATTCATGGTGTGCAGCATTGCCTGCATGCGCCGGTGCATCTTGCAGCCTGGCCAGGAGAGGATCGTACCTCCCGGCTGGTGTTCATCCTGCGCGGTCTTGATCCCGAGTTGCTGCGTCGTTCATTCGAAGTGTTTTCCAGCAGCTTCGCGCCATCACTCAGCGAGTCTGCGGCATGACCATTACCTTGCGTGTGCTGGGTACGTCCGTGACCTTGCTGGAGTCCTTGCGTGAGCGGGCCGAGCAGGAACTGGGCATCAAGCTGATCTATCAGATCCATGACGTGCAGACCGCGCAACGCATCGCGGTCATGCAGCCCGACAGCTACGACCTTTACGATCAGTGGTTTCATAACGTTGATTTCGTCTGGCCTGCGCGGGCCATTCAACCCATCGACACGCGGCGCATCGCGCTTTGGCACGAAATCAACGACCTGCCCAAACAGGGGCGACTAAGACCCACCGATCAACCGGGCAGCGGCAGTGTGCCCAGCGAACGTCTGTTCGTGCAGCACGATGGCAGCCTGGGCAGTGCGGTGACTGAGCGCATCAGTATGTTGCCGCTGACTCACAACGCCGACAGTTTCGCCTATCGCCCCGAGCGTTTGCCGGATGGGCTGAGTCCTGCTGACGAAAGTTGGGGCTGGTTGCTCGACCCTGTGTGGGGTGGGCGCATCGCCTTGCAGAGCGACGCTGCTATCGGCGCACTGGATGCCGCATTGGCTGTGCAGGGCGCTGGGCTGGCGGCGTTCAAGGACATCGGCAACATGAGCATCGAAGAAATCGACGTGTTGGCCGACGTGCTGGTGCGCAAACAGCAGCAAGGGCATTTTGGCGCGTTCTGGTCAGACGACGAAGAAGCCGCCGAACTGATGCTCAGCCCGACCATCGACATTCAGAGCCTCTGGTCACCGACCCTGGTCAGGTTGCACCGCGCGGGTGTGAAGTACCGCGTGGCAGTGCCCAAAGAGGGTTATCGCGGCTGGTTCGGCGTGCTGTCTTTATCGCGCCACGCCAAAGGCCCGGTGCTGGATGCAGCCTACGCCTACCTGAACTGGTGGCTGTCCGGCTGGCCGGGCGCAGTGATGGCGCGGCAGGGGTATTACATCGGCAATCCGGCGCGCAGTCGTGATCATCTGAGTGCCGCAGAATGGGATTACTGGTACGCCGGTCTGCCCGCCCGCGAGCAACTGCTCGGCAGCGACGGCCTGCCACTGATCGACGCCGGAGAGATCCGCGACGGCGGTTCCTACGAGGAACGCATGGGCCACATTGCAGTGTGGAACTCGGTCATGAACGAACACAACTACCTGGTCCGCCGCTGGAACGATATCCTGCGCGCCAGTGGCAAAAGCAGCGCCAAAGCGCGTTAGGCACGCATTCAAAAGCGGACGCAGAGCGTCCAGAACGGCATTTCCACGCTGGAGCGTGCGGAACGATAATCGTCAGAGCACCATCGTGCCAATGCTCTGCGTTGGCATGCAGTTCGTGACGCTCCGCGTCACAGGTCTGCGCCGCACCGCACATTCAAGAGAGGACGCAGAGCGCCCAGAGCGGCATTCCCACGCTGGAGC
>NZ_LJQT01000179.1:0-6358 GCF_001400515.1 Pseudomonas meliae
GTTTTCAATCAGCGCCGACAGTTGTCATCAGAACCGTCTTGAAGGGCAGCTGACCACGCTCAGCTACGTACTGCAGGGTTTGGCGCAGCAACTCCGAGGGGGTGACGCCAAGCTTTTCCAGCTCGAGGTAAGCACGCGCTTTGAGATCGTCGTCGATACGAACGTTGATAGACGCCATGTGGGCATCCTCCAGTGTAATGACATTTGTATTTACAGTGAGGCACAGTGGCCATTTTTGCAAGCAGCTGTAAAGATCATTTAGTCCCTACGCTGTCGCTGGTCAGCTCGAGCTGCGCGTACAGCCAAAAACGTGACAACTGCGGATTAATATCCCAACCCGTCAGCGACTCGTCAGCCGTTGCGGGCGGACATAGTAGTTATCCAACTCGCCGCTCTCAACGAGCTGAAAACCGTGGCGAATGTAGAAGCGGTTTGAGTCGCTTTCTTTCAGGGCACCTACCCGTACTGTCGAGGCGGTTGCGTCTGCTTGTGCGAACACCTGCCGAAGCACGGCAGAACCAATGCCCTGCCCTTGAACGGCGGGCTTGATGTACAGGTGATCCAGCAACAGGCCATCGCTGGTCGGCTTGACAACCATAAAGCCGACCTTACTGCCGTCTACCTGGATGTAGTGTGTGCATGGCGCAGAAAACCCTTCACGAAAACGCTCTCGGGCGCGCACCGGATCGAACCGGCCAACGCGCTCGAGGCTTTCGCGCATGGCTTCGATACGTATGGCCGCTAAGGTTTCGAAGTCTTCGGGCTGGACGGTTACCAGGGTGATGTCGGGTTCGGTCTTGGGGGTCAACGGCATTCGGGTCGCTCCCTGTTTATTGAGCAATATCACTTGGGCTGGTGGTGATGGGCAACAGGTTAATGCCGGGGCGGCCTCTACGTCAGACGTTCGAAATGCCTGCTTGCAGCGCTCGCGCCAACCACTCCTCCCGCGTCATCTCCCAGACTTCCACTTCGAACCGCCCGCTGACGAACTCACCCTCGTGCGTGCTCACTATGCGCATGCCTTCGTTGATCGAAATACGCCGCGAGGCTTCATTCGGGGCGGCTTTGGGTACCTGCATCACGGGCATGCCCATTACTTCGAACCACTGTCGATTGACCACATGGCTGGCCTCTTTCATGTAGCCGTTACCTTGCCAGTCCGGGTGTAGCCAGAAGCCGCGGTTGTTGCCGCGGTGGGTCATGAGGGTAATGCTGCCGATGATCTCCCGGGGCGCGCTGTGCAGACGGATCATCCAGTGCCACTCGGTGCCAAGCGCAATGGCTGGCAGCGCAACATCCTGAATGTAGTGCAGCGCACCGTCCTCAGGGTAAGGCCAGGGGACGCGGTTGTTCAGGTACTGCACGATTTCCCATAGCGGGAAACGCTGCTGGACAGCTGGCGCATCCTCTAGCTTCAGGGGCGTCAGCAGTAGGCGGTCTGTGTACAGCGTGGGGGTGTTAGTCATGACTATGTCCCTCTCCGTTGAACAGTGCTCACAGGATGAACGGTCCCGTATGCCGGGGATTAAGTCGAACTGCTTGATGCACAAGGGAGTCTATCCAGCATCTTTTACAAATCGGTAACGCCAGTGCCCAGAATCATTACGGATCAGACACCCCAAAGCGTGGTGGATGAGCAGCAGGTCAAATTGTTTGGCTCGCCCAAGGAACGGCTGGATTTCTATCGACGCGAAATTCATTACGAAACCACCAATCTGTCCAACCGCACCAACGCCTATTTATCAGCACAGTCGTTTCTGGTAATTGCTTACGCGTCGTCCATGGCGAACATGAACACTGAATGGGGCGCGATGTTCACGCTGGTGGTGCCGCCGATGCTGGCCTTGCTGGGGCTGCTCAGCACGCTGTTCGCCTGGCCGGGTATTCGGGCGGCTTGCGACATCATCCAGCACTGGCATCACAAACAGTCTCAGTTGCTGCTCAGCGAGCCCGTCATCGGGCTGACCTATGACGACTCACCGCTGTTCAGCGACTGGGAATCCAGCGAAACAGGGCCGAAAAAGTCCTTGCTGTTCTCCAAGCGGAGCCCTTGGCTGTTCAGCTTTTTCTGGATATTCCTCGGCGGCTTCGCGGTGTTTGTGCAGTTGATTGCGGATTGAGGCGGCCTTTTTTGCCAGGCCGCCTCCCTCACATCAAAAAACGTTGATCGGGTAGTCGACGAAGATACGCGTCTCGTTGCCTTCGCTGTTGTACGCCAACGCATCATCCGAGACACGCAGGAACGAGTTGCGCAGGCGGATCGAGAGGTCCTTGGCCGGGCCGCTCTGAACCACGTAGGTCAGCTGACTGAAGATCTCGCGTTCGGTGCCATCGCCGCTTCCAGGCGTGCCGTCGTCGATATTGTCGCCGCGTACATAAGCCGCTTTGTAGCTCAGACCGGGCAGGACCAGGCCGGATAGGTCGACGCCGTAGGCAGCCTGCCAGGAGCGCTCGTCCTTGCCGTTGAAGTCGGACCAGTAGGAGTTGGCGAGGTAGATGGTGTTGCCGCCATCACCAAAGCCGCCATCATTGCGATAGCCACCGTAGGCGTAGCCCATGTCGCCGGTGCTGCGCTGGTGTGCGAGGGTGAAGGAGTGGATGCCCACAGCCCAGGTCGCGGCCAGGCTCCAGATTTTGTTGTCACGCGCATCGCTGGTGGTGAAGTCCTTGTCCAGCTTGGTCTTGTAGCCGTTGAAGTCGAAGGTCAGCGACTGATCTTGCGGCAGAGCAAAGACGTAGTTCAGGTTGACGTACTGCTTCTTGAGCACGTCTTCGTTGTCGGAGGCGTAGAAAGCTGCACTGAATGCATCTGTGAACTTGTAGCTGGCACCGTAGACGTTGATGCTTTTCAGATCACCGCTGTCGCGACCCTCAGCACTTTTACGCGCCTCCTGGGTGAAACGCCCGGCAACCACTTCAAGCCCGTCGATCTCTTTAGAGGTGATCATGGTGCCGGTGTAGCTTTCCGGCAGCAGACGGGAATTGTCGTAACTGAGCACTGGCAACTGAGGCATCTGGTCGCCGTACTTGATGACGGTATTGGAGATACGGGCCTTTACCGCCGCACCTGCACGGGACAGGTCATCGGCAGCAGCGCCGCTGTCACCTTGCTTGAAAAAGTCGATGCCGCCATTGCCGCTGCGACCCTTGCCGCCATCCAGACGGATGCCGTACAGGGCAAAGGCATCAACGCCGACGCCCACAGTGCCCTGAGTGAAACCGGACGCGAAGTTGCCCATGAAAGCCTGTCCCCATTCGGACTTGTCTTCACGGTCGTTCTTGTAGTCGCGATTGATGTAGGCGTTACGCAGGTTGACGATCAGCCTGCTGTCTTCGACGAAACCCTTCGAGTCTGCCTGCCCTTCGGCCATGGCCTGACTGGCGCTGATGATGCCCAAAGCGAGCATGCCCATACGTTTGTTAAGCATCTTGTCTTCCTTTTCTGCGAATTGACACGCGCTGCAGCGACCGCCAATGGCTATCGGGGCCTCCAGCCTCTGAACAAGCAGTATAGAAGGCGACACGAATTCATCGCAGTGGACTGCTGATGCACGTACAGGATTGAGCCGCAGACGGCGGGACGCGAATCCTAGTCCCGACGCATGGGGGTGTCAAACACGCAGATGGCCGGCCTAGAGCGGCTCAGCCAAGTTTGCCGGAGCAATCAACACGCTCGGTCAACACGCGGAGCAACGCTTCGAGCTCGGCCTCGTTGAACAGGCCTGCCGGGTAACGCTGTAACAACATTGCGCGAACATCCGGTCTGGATTTCGCGGGCCTGGTCGTCCTTAACCAATCCGCCACTAGCTGGCGGGCCTCGTTACTGAGAGAAGCAGAAAAACCACGAGCACGCTGCTGGTTCATACCTGCGTTCATAACGAAAACCTCTTGATTTCATGAGGGGCTAAATCTACTCACGCCATATGACAGTCAAGCTAAGAAAACGAACGTTTACCAACCTGCTTCAGGGGTAGCGCTCTGCGCATCTGTTACAGGATGTTACTCGACGGGTAAAAACAAAAAGCCCATCGGGTCATCGGGTGATGGGCTTGATACTGCAAGAACGGGACCAGTTGCCCCTTATCGGATGTTACTAGTTATTTCTAACTAGGCCTTGTGAGGGGCCGGTTGCTGCTGCGTCAGGCAGTGAATATTGCCGCCACCGAGCAGTAATTCGCGGCCAGGTGCCATCGCCACTTCGTGCTCTGGAAACAGTGTTTGCAGGAGCTCACGGGCCTTTTCGTCCATCGGATCGTCGAAACTCGGCGCAATGATGCCGCCATTGACGATCAGGAAGTTCACATAGGACCCGGCCAAACGCACTGAAGGGTTGCGTTCCTGACTGCCGTGCACCTGATCGACGCCTGCACATTCTTCTTCTGTGGCGAACAATGGTCCGGGAATCGGCATTTTATGAACGATAAACGCGCGCCCTTTTGCATCCAGTGTGTTTTCCAAAATACCCAGCGCCGCATGGCAACGTGAATAGTTGGGGTCTTCGGGATCATCGGTCCAGGCCAGTAACACCTCACCCGGACGAATGTAGCAACAGAAGTTATCCACATGCCCATCGGTTTCATCGTTGAACAGGCCATCTGGCAGCCAGACAACTTTATCCACAGCCAGATAATCACCGAGGATTGCTTCGATCTGTTCGCGGGTGAGGTGCGGGTTGCGGTTGCGATTGAGCAGGCACTCTTCGGTGGTAATCAGCGTGCCTTCGCCGTCGACGTGAATCGAGCCGCCTTCCAGCACGAAGCCTTCGGTGACGTAACGCGGGCAGCGCTCGATTTCCAGTACCTTGCTGCCCAGCTGAGAGTCCAGGTTCCACGGCGCATACAACCCGCCGTCGAAGCCACCCCAGGCATTGAATTCCCAGTTCACACCGCGCACTTCGCCACGGTCGTTGATGACGAACGTCGGGCCGCTATCGCGCACCCAGGCGTCGTTGCTGCTCATTTCCACAACCCGGATGTTCGGCATGTCCAACCGCGCACGAGCGTTGTCGTACTGCGCGGCAGACACGGCCACGGTAACCGGCTCAAAGCGGGCGATGGCCTTGGCGATCGCAACGTGGGCGGCCTGGGCGGGCTTGCCGATNNCGCTCCAATCGGTTTTAGCCAGCACATCAACCGTGCCGGGCTTGCCGCCCAGGCGCCAGTTGTCCGGGCGCTCGGGCCAGACCATCCAGACCTGGGTTTGCAGTGCCCATTCGGCCGGCATGTGGAAACCGTCGGCGCGTGGCGTGCTATTGAGCGTGGTCATGGCGATCAGGACTCCAGCGAACCGTCGAGGGTCTTCACCGCGCCGTACAGGTTAGGCCGGCGATCACGGAACGTACCCCACGCGCTACGGATGTGCTCCAGCTCGTCCAGGTCGAAGCTATGGACCAGCACGCCTTCTTTGGTTTCGTTGAGCTCGGCGACTTTCTCACCGAACTGGTTGGCAATGAACGACGAGCCGTAGAAGGTGATGTCGTAGCCATCCTGCTCTTCGTTGCCGATACGGTTGCTGGCGATCAGCGGCATCAGGTTCGCGCCGGCATGGCCTTGCTGCACGCGCTGCCAATGATCGCGCGAACTGATGGTTTTGTCGTGTGGCTCACTGCCGATGGCGGTCGGGTAGAACAGAATTTCTGCGCCCTGCAACGCCATGCTGCGTGCGCACTCCGGGAACCACTGGTCCCAGCAGATGCCAACGCCGATTTTCGCGTAGCGGGTCTGCCAGACCTTGAAGCCGGTGTCGCCCGGGTTGAAGTAGTACTTTTCGTGGTAGCCGGGGCCGTCCGGGATGTGGCTCTTGCGGTAGATGCCCAGGTTGGTACCGTCTGCGTCGATGATCGCAATGGTATTGAAACGTGCACGCCCTGCCAGCTCGAAGAAGCTGATCGGCAGTACAACTTGCAGCTCTTTGGCGAGCTTCTGGAAATGCTTGATTGCGACGTTGGATTCGATAGTAGTCGCCAACTGCAGATAGTCCGGGTTCGGCTTCTGGCAGAAGTACGGGGTTTCAAACAGCTCCTGAATCAGGATGATCTGTGCGCCCTTGGCGGCAGCTTCACGCACCAGCTTTTCAGCGGTCTCGATGTTGGCTTCCAGATCCCAGGAACAGGCCATCTGGGTAGCAGCGACAGAAACGATACGGCTCATGAAAATATCTCCAGGGGCGGATGCAAGGACTTATCACCATAGCAGACAGGCGATGACGATTATGAATGCCTTTATAGCGGATATAAATCGGTATTAAAAGCTAAAATTTTGTTACGTTCACTATATTTTGTTATTTTTACCGATATTAATCGACTTAAAACCCATCACAGTGCCCATTCCCCAAGATGGGTGTGACGCGGAGCGTCACG